>JBKJJI010000217.1:0-2930 GCA_046598115.1 Acidimicrobiia bacterium
GTACGCGTACCTGCTCCATCCGCGCGATCGCATCCTCACCGAGGAGGCCTACGAGCGGCTGAAGACCATCGGCGAGTTCACCGACCTCGGGTCAGGGTTCAAGATCGCGATGCGCGACCTGGAGATCAGGGGCGCGGGGAACCTGCTCGGAGGCGAGCAGTCGGGGCACATCGCGGCCGTCGGGTTCGACCTCTACTGCCAGATGGTCACCGAGGCGGTGGGGGAGCTCACCGGCGTCGTGCCCGAGGAGCCCGTCGAGGTGACGATCGACCTACCGATCGACGCCCACCTGCCCAGCGAATACGTGGCGCGCGACGACGTGCGCATGGAGGCATACCGTCGTCTCGCTGCCGTGATGGCCCCGGGCGACGTCGACGACGTCCGGGCCGAATGGGAGGACCGCTACGGGCCGCCACCACCGCCGGCGGCGGCGCTCCTCGACGCGGCGCTCCTGCGGGCGGAGTGCGTCCGGCTCGGCATCCGCAGTCTCACGGTGGCAGGTGGCGCGGCACGGGTCCGCGGACTCGAGCTCCCCGGTTCCAAGAAGGTCCGCCTCGAGCGCATCGCCAAGGGATCCAAGGTGAGTCGCGACGAGATCCTGATTCCGCTCCGGGTCGCGCCGGCCGAGACCGCGGCTGCCCTCGTCGCGCTCTTGCGGGACCTGGTCCCACCGCCCGACCCGGCGCCCGACCCGGCGCCCGACCCGGCGCCCGAGGGTTCCGAGCCTCCCCGATAGGCTCACCGGCGCCATGAAGCGCCTGGTTCCCGTCGTCGCGGCCCTCGCCGTCGTCCTGTTGGTCGGTGGCGCCGTCGCGCTCGCGCTCACGAACGACGGCCCGACGGCGTTCTCGGTACGCGGCCGATCGGTGCCCCAGAGCTCGGTCGACGCGGAGCTGCGCGCCCTTGCCGAGAACGAAGCCCTCAGCGCCGCTGTGGTCCAGTCGGGTTCCACGCCGCTCTCGCTCTACCCCGGCTCGGTCACCAGCGACGTGGGTGCGGGCTGGATGGGCCTCCTCATCTCCCAGGAGGTCGTCGCGGCCGAGGTCGACGACCGATCGTTGACGGTCACCGCCGACGACCGTGCCCGCGGTGGGCAGCTCGCGAGCGAGTCCGTCGGCGGCCAAGCCATCTACGACGCGCTCCCCGACTGGTTCCAGGACCGCCTCGCCGATCGGTGGGCGAAGGTCGCGGTGCTCGAAGGTCGGTTGATCGAGCACCCGACGGCCGAGCTCGTCGACGGCGTCGCGAGCCAGTGCCCGTCGGGACGTTACGTGTCACACGTCCTCGTCGCCACCGAGACCGAGGCGACTGCGGTCGAGTCCGCGCTCGCTGCGGGCGCCGACTTCGCCGACGTTGCCCGCACGACCTCGACCGACACCGGATCTGCTGCCGCCGGTGGCGAGCTCGGATGTGTCGACGGGCAGAGCTTCGTCGAGCCGTTCGGCGCGGTCGCGGCGAGCCAGCCGGTCGGCGTCGTCTCCGATCCGGTCCAGACGGAGTTCGGGTTCCACGTCGTGCTGGTGACCGACCAGCCGTCCAGCGCCGATTTCGAACGGCTGGCGCTCGAGGTCGTGCTCGGTGCGTCGCGCGGCGTCGCAGTCGATCTCGATCCGCGGTACGGGATCTGGGTGCGCAGCAGTGGGCAGGTCGCCCCGCAGCCGGTCCGTGGCGTGGCGACGGTGCCGGGGCCGGCGCCGGGCTGAGCCCGTGACCACACCGGGCCGGATCGTCGTCGTCGGGCTCGGTCCTGCCGGGGCCGATCTCCTCCTGCCGGCCGCCCGCCACGCGCTCGAGCGAGCGTCATCGCGATGGGTCCGCACCGAGCGTCATCCGGCGGTGGTGGAGCTTCGAGCGGATGGCGTCGAGATGGCGTCGTTCGACGACCGCTACGACGGAGCCGCGGACCTCGACGAGGTCTACCGCGGGATCGTCGAGACGCTGATCGAGACGGCCGCAGCAGCGGGCGAGGTCGCGTACGCGGTGCCGGGGAGCCCTGCCGTCGCGGAACGGACCGTGGAGCTCCTTCACGAGGCGGCACGTTCGGGCCGGGTGGTCCTGACGGTCGTGCCCGGGCTCTCGTTCGCAGACGCCGCGTGGGCGCGCGTGGGCATCGACCCCATGGCCACGGGTGCACGCGTGGTCGACGGACGCGTGCTCGACCTCGCGACGCTCGACAGCGGTGGGGCGCTGCTGATCGCCCAATGCGACCACGCGCTGGTGCTCGGTGACGTGAAGGTGACGTTGCTCGAGCGCCATGCTCCCGAGACGACGGTCACGGTCGTCCAGCGGCTCGGGATGCCCGACGAACGGGTCGTCGAGGTGGCGCTCGCCGAGATCGACCGGGTCGTCGAACCCGATCACCTCACCGCGGTGTTCGTCCCCGAGCCGCCGCGTTCGCCGGCGCGAGCGCTCACGCGCCTGCTCGCGCTCGCCGAGCGGCTTCGCGCTCCCGACGGCTGCCCGTGGGACGCCGAGCAGACCCACCATTCGCTGTCGCGCTACCTGCTCGAGGAGAGCTATGAGGTCGTCGAGGCCGTGGA
Organism: Acidimicrobiia bacterium; assembly: GCA_046598115.1. Classification (GTDB taxonomy): domain Bacteria; phylum Actinomycetota; class Acidimicrobiia; order IMCC26256; family PALSA-555; genus DASUAO01. Next base: position 2,541 of record JBKJJI010000217.1, read on the forward strand.
GCGCCTCCCCCTCGCCGCACCCGTCGACACGCCGGCCGACGACCCGGCGTACGTCGCGCTCGTCGACGAGCTCGGCGACCTCCTCTACCAGGTGATCTTCCACGCCGTCCTCGCCGAGGAGGCGGGCGCGTTCGGGATGGCCGAGGTCGCCGACGGCATCCACGACAAGCTCGTGCGGCGGCACCCCCACGTCTTCGGCGACGTCGCTGCCGACACGAGCGACGCGGTGATGGCGAACTGGGAGCAGATCAAGAAGGCCGAGAAGGGTGTGGAGTCGATCGTCGCCGGGATCACGCCCGGGCTCGCCTCACTCCTCTACGCGCACAAGCTCCTGCGGAAGGCCGCCTCGGTCGGCCTCGACCCGGGCGATGCCGACGCGTCGCTGGACGC
>JBKJJI010000403.1:0-2594 GCA_046598115.1 Acidimicrobiia bacterium
GTCGCTCGAAGGACGCTTCGTGAGGTCGATGTCGATCGGATCTTCACGCGGCAGGAGCTGGTCGGCAGGGACGTCGTACAGCTCGGCGAGGCGCAGGAGCCTCCCCACGGAGAGCGCGCGCTCACCGCGTTCGTAGGCACCGAGCACCGACGCCTTGAACTCCTTCTTGGAGCGGGCCTCGACGTCATGCAAGGACAAGCCTTGCTGGCGTCTGATCGCGCGCAGGCGCTCCCCGATCTCAGCCGCAGCAACAGCGCTCAATGGACCTCTCCCCGCCGGACGAACGCGCTCACCGTAGCACCATTCGCGGAGTGATTCCCACGCTCCGTGGCTATTTCCCAGAAATCCTCAGGGCCGGGGCACGTACCGCCGCCACGCCTGCAGGACGGCCGCACCCGCCACCGCTGCGGTCTCGGCCCGCAGGACGTGGGGGCCCAGGCCCAACCGCTGCATCTGGCCCAGCGGGGCCAGCTCCTGGGGGTCGAAGCCACCCTCGGGGCCCACCAGCAGGGTCCAACCCTCCGGAGGGGGATCCGGGAGGGCTGCCGCCGGCGGTGCCCCCACCTCGGCGGCCAAGAGGCCCGTCCGCCCGGCCAGGTGCACCAGCGGCGCCGGGGCGGTGACCTCGGGGAGCCACGCCCTGCGGGACTGCATCGCCGCCTCCCTGGCGACGCGCCGCATCCGGACGGCGAACGCGTCGACCCGCGCCGCGACGGGACGCGCGACCGAACGGGTCGACACCATGGGCAGGATCCGGTCGACGCCGAGCTCGGTGAGCTGGCGCACGACGACCTCGGGCTTGGAGCCCTTCGTGAGCGCGAACGCGACGGCGAGCGACGGCGTCGCCCGCGCCTCGATGCGCACGGGCCCGGTCGCGCGTAGGTCGAGCCCCCGGTCGGCGACGTCGGTCACCACGTACTCGCGCCACTGTCCCGCGCCGTCGGCCGCGGTCGCGTGCTCGCCCGAACGGAGGCGCCGGACGCGCGCGAGGTGATGGCCATCGGCGCCGTCGATGTGCGCTTCGTCGTCGAGCGTGTCGACAAGGACGTGCGCGACCGCGTCGATACTCGCGGGTCCCCTGCACCCGAACTCGGCGTCCATGGTGGGCTACTTCAGCGCGGATCGCAGGCGCGAGAGCACGCCCTTGTCGGGAGGCGTGACCTCCTCGCCGCGGAGCTCCGCGATCTGGTGCCAGAGCGCGGCCTCCTCGTCGCCCATCCGAGCGGGCACTTCGACCTCGACGTGCACGAGCAGGTGCCCGCGGCCGCGGCCGCGCAGCGACGGCACGCCGGCGCCCTTCACGCGGAAGCGCTGGCCCGGTTGCGTGCCGGGCGGCACGACGATCTCCTCGGTCCCTTCCAGGGTCGGGACCTCGACGACGGTCCCGAGCGCCACCTGCGCCACCGAGAGCCGCAACGACGCGAGCAGGTCGTCGCCGCGACGTTCGAAGTCGGGGTGGACCGCGACGCGCAGGCTCACGTAGAGGTCGCCCGACGGTCCGCCGCGCGGCGCCGCGGCTCCGCGTCCCGAGAGCCGCAGCCGCTGCCCGTCGTCGACGCCGGACGGGACCTCGATCTCGATCGTTCGTTCGTCCTGCACGCGCCCGTCGCCGCGGCACGTCGCGCACGGCGACTGGATCCGGCGACCCGTCCCATCGCAGATCGCGCACGGCGACGACGTCATCATCTGGCCGAGGATCGAGCGGCGCACCTGGCGGATCTCGCCACTGCCCCCGCACGCGTCACAGGTGCTCGGATGTGTGCCCGGCTCACAGGCGGACCCGTCGCAGGTCGAGCACGCGACCGGCAGGCGCACGTCGATCGGGATCGTGTCGCCGAACGCGGCCTGGTGCAGGGTGAGCTCGACCAGCACCTCGAGGTCGGCGCCCCGTGCGGGACCGGCAGGGCCCCGTCGACCGAACGCGTCGCCGCCACCGAAGAACGAGCCGAAGATGTCGCCGAACCCGAAGGCCTCGCCGCCCGCGTCGCCCGGTGCACCCCGTCGACCCGTCTCGCCGAACATGTCGTACCGACGGCGACGTTCGGGGTCCGACAGCGTCTCGTACGCGACGCTGATCTCCTTGAAGCGCTCCTCGGCCGACGGATCGTCGGGGTTGCCATCGGGATGCGAACGCCGCGCCGCCTCACGGAACGCGCGCTTGATCTCCGCGTCGGTCGCGTTCCGGTCGACGCCGAGGACCGCGTAGTAGTCGCTGCTCACGACAGGTGGCGACCGAGCTGATCGGAGACGACCGTGACGGCCGACAGCGCATGCCGGTAGTCCATGCGGGTCGGGCCGAGCACCCCCACCACCCCGGCGGGGCTGCCCTCGACCTCGTACGGCGCGAGGACGATCGAGCAGTCGCGCAGGTCGGCGATGCTGTTCTCGGACCCGATGCTCACGGTGATGCCGCGATCGAGCAGCTCGCGAACCATCGAGACGACCACGACCTGATGCTCGAGCATCTCGAGGAGCCGCGCCGCGCGCTCGCGCTTCGCGAACGCCGACTGCTCGGCCGCGAGCAGGCTCGTGCCGCCCACGTAGACGGCCTCGGGCGGCTCGTCGCCGGAGCGACTGGTGAGCGCGCCGTGCGC
>JBKJJI010000026.1:0-5723 GCA_046598115.1 Acidimicrobiia bacterium
CCCGGCGCGCATCGCGAGGTTGTCGGATCCGGTCGGGACATGCTCGACGTCGCCCTCCAGGAACAGCGTGATCCCGGCCGGGTGGGGCACCGCCTCGACCTCGATCACATCCTGCGGTGCCGACACCGAGACCACGAGGGCTTCGAGGTCGTGGTAGCCGTCGGGACGTCGCTCCCTGACCTCGAGGGTGAGCGTCAGCTTGGCGTACGCCGTCGCGCGCAGCCGGGCGATCCGGCCCGGCATCGTGAGGTCGTTCATGACGCCACCGCCCGTGCGACCTGCGCCCAGTCGCCGACGTCGAGCGACTCGGCTCGCAACCGAGGATCGATGCCGGCCTGCTCGAGCACGCGCTCGGTGTGGGCGCCGAGCACCGGTCGGAGCGAGCGGCGGAGCATCTTCCGACGCTGCCCGAACCCGGCCCGGACGAGGCGGAACATCGACTCGGGGTCGTCGACCTGCACCAAAGGCTCCGGCCGGCGCTCGATCCTCACGAGCACCGACTCCACGTTCGGACGAGGGTAGAAGACGGTCGGCGGGACCGCGCCGGCGATGCGCGCCGTCGCGTGGTAACGCACCCGCACCGATGGCGCGCCGAAGACGCGCGACCCGGGTCCTGCGGCGAGCCGCTCGCCGACTTCCCGCTGCACCATCACGAGGAGGTTCGTGATGTGCGGTGCTTCGTCGAGGATCCTGAGCACGACGGGGGTCGCGACGTTGTAGGGCAGGTTCGAGATGCAGCTCCACGGACCGCCTTCGAGCGCACCGGTGTAGTCGTAGGTGCGCGCGTCGCCCTGCACGATCTCGACGTCGTCGGCTCCCGCGTCGGCGAGGACCGTCCGCACGACGGGCACCAGGTGGCGGTCCAGCTCGAGTGCATGGACGCGTGCGCCGCGTGCCGCGAGCGCGAGCGTCAGCGATCCCAGTCCCGGGCCGATCTCGAGGACACGATCTCCCGCCTCCACGCCGGCGAGGTCGACGATCTTCCGGGCGATGTTCGCGTCGACGAGGAAGTTCTGCCCGAGCGCTCGGCTCGGACGCAGCTCGTGGGTGCTGAGCAGCGCCCGGATCTCAGGTGGAGTGAGCACGACCACCGACCGGAAGGTAGTGCGCGTTGCCCCGTGACCGGGAACCGATCGACGCGCCCGACCGACGGCTACGGATAGCCGAGGGTCTTCCCACAACCCCACGCCCGGAAGCCGTGCCGGGCCCGGATGCGCTCCGCCACGATGATCTGCTCCTCGCGCGTGGCATCCCCCGCGTTGTTCGCGAAGTCGCGTCCACCGAAGCCCTTCCACGTCCCGAAGTAGATGCCGAGCCCGCCCTGGTAGGTGGGACCCTGGGCACGCCAGTTCCCACCCGTCTCGCACTGCGCGATCTTGTCCCACCTCGGGTCGGCCTTCGTCCCGTAATAGGTGATGTTCGGCGTGGCCGCGATGAGCGGAACCACCGAGATCACGGTACGCTCCACCTCGTTGCCGTCGTGGCGGGTGATGTTGTAGGTGACACGCTGGACGCCGGCCGTTCCGGCGACGGACCGCGACTCGCCGACCCCGAGCTCGGGGTCCGCGGTCTTCTGGTCCTCGAGCGCGTACGGCTCGTCCACCTGCTGGGTCTCTGCAGCGACTCGCGTCACGGTGATGCTCTCGTTGGTGGGCAGCACCTCATCGACCCCGACCGGTGTGGTGAAATCGCTCGGTCCGATCACGACCTTCTGCGCCTCGAGCATCTCGCGCACCGTGAGCGACGGTGAGTCGTAGTTCACGGCCGATCCGTCGACGAGCAGCGTCCCCACCTTGCGGGTTCGCAGGACGAGCGTCGCGTTCGCCTCGACGAACTTCGGGGCGTCGCGCATGGCGACTTCCTCACCGACGCCGAGCTGCTCGGTGGCATCGGCGAGGAACTCGCGCGGTACGCTGTGCGTGGAGTACACCGTGCCGGTCGTGCCGTCGAAGTCGACCCCGACCGCGAACGCGCGCAGCACCCGAACCGTCATCCCGTTGCGCACCTCGGCCGAGGGCTTCGGAACGACACGGTCGTAGTCGCCGAGGCTGATCTTCTGCTCGCCGAGGACGCCGGCGACCGTCGCGACGCCCGTCTCGACCTTCAGCAACCGGCCGTCGACACGCACCTCGACGTCGGCGCCACCGTCGAGGACCATCTGGCCGCCGTAGAAGGCCGCGCCGAGCGTCAGTGCGACCAATGCCAGGGTCCCGAAGCGTCGGATCGGGTGGCGCGTCGCCACGGCGTCGCGCGGGCGGCCGCCGTTGCCCGAAGGTGCGCCACGCCGACCGACCGGCGCCGGAGCGGCGACGGGAAGGTCGATGTCGGGGAGTGTTCCAACGTCGGGGAGCGGCAGCCAGGCGCGCGCGTCGTGCGGCTCGGCGCGCGCCGGGGACGGAACGGCGGTGACGTCGCGCGCCACCGGCGCCGGCACGCTGTCGCCCGGTGAGAGCAGCTCGTGGATCGACGGCAGGTCGCTGAGGTCGGGCAGCGGGAACCAGGCCGCACCATCGTGCGGCTCGGCGCGCCCCGGTCCGGGCGGTCCGCTGCCGGTCTCAGGGGCACCCGTCCCTCGGTCAGTCGTCTGGGGGTCGGTCGTCTGGGGGTCAGTCGTCTGGGGTGCCGTCGCCGGGGGGTCGCCCTGCTCGGAGCCGCCCGTGCCGGGAGCACCGACGAGCGCATCGCGCGCGAGCAGCTCGTCGACGCCCGGCAGGGAGTCGGGTGCCGGCACGGGGAGCCATGCGAGCGCGTCGTGCGGCTCGGCGCGCGCCGGCGAGTCCCGAACGACGTCGGCGACATGGGCGCTGGAGCGACGACCCCGGCGATAGTGGATGCGGCCGCGCGGACCTTTGGACTCAGAGATGGTCTCGGCCTCCGCTCCGACTGACCGGTGACGCGGCGCCGAGCAGGACGATCGGCGCTTCGGGCTCGCCGTTCACGGTAGCGCCCTCGGAGGCGGCGTTTCCAACACCCGGGCGGCGTTCTGGGCCGTGCATTCGGCGATCTCTTCCACCGTACGGCCCAGCGCCTCGGCGAGGGCGGCACCGACCACGGCCACCAGTGCGGGCTCGTTCTCCCGGCCCCGGTGCGGGACGGGAGCCAGGTACGGCGCATCGGTCTCGACCAGCATCCGATCGAGCGGGGTCACCCGTGCGGCGGCGCGTACGTCGTCGGCTCCCTTGAACGAGACGATCCCGCTGAAGGAGAGGTGGGCGCCGATCTCGACGCAGGCGGCCGCCTCGGCCGGACCACCGGTGAAGCAGTGGAACACCGTCCTCGGGGGCGCGCCCTCCTCGGCGAGCACCCGGAAGGTGTCGGCCCACGCCTCACGGGTGTGGATCACGAGCGCACGATCGAGGTCCTTGGCGAGACGGATCTGGGAGCGGAACGCGTGCTCCTGCGCGTCGGGCTCGGAGTGGCGGTAGTGGAGGTCGAACCCCGCCTCACCGATCGCGACGACGCCTGGGGAACCGGCCAGCGCGAGCAGCTCGGGCCACTCCTCGTCGAGCTTCGACGCGTCGTGCGGGTGCAGACCCACGGTCGCGCGCACATCGGGATGGCGTGACGCGAGGACGATCGCCTCGCGGGATGTCGCGGCGTCGGTCCCGACCACGACCATGCCGGTCACGCCGGCGGCCCGGGCACGGGCGAGCGCGGCGTCGGCACCGCCGTCGCACTGCTGCACGTGACAGTGGCTGTCGGTCCAGGTCATCGCTCGCCCGGGTCGGCCTCGAGCCGCGGGAAGAGCGGATCCCCCTTCCGCAACGACGTCCCGACAGGCCCGCCACCCCACGCAGCCGCGTCGGGGAGCCGCTGTTCCTCCGGTGTTCCCGGGAGGCCGAGGCGACTCCACAGCTCTGCGGCGGCGTTCGGGATGACCGGCGACGCGAGCAGCGCGATCACCCGCAACGCCTCGAGACAGTCGCCGATCACGCCGGCGACCCCCACATCACCTGCCTTGTGCAGCTTCCACGGCTCGGTGTCCTCGATGAACGAGTTCGCCGCGCCGATGAGGTCCCAGATTGCGACGCAGGCACCCGAGTAGTCGAGGTGCTCGAGCGCCGCGGTGGCGCCCTCGAAGGCGCGCGCGGCCGCGTCGGCGAGTGGGCCGCCGGCGCGGGCGTCCGGCGCGACCCCGTCGCAGTAGTTCACGGCCATGTTGAGGACGCGGTTCGCCAGGTTGCCGAAGTTGTTCGCGAGGTCGGCGTTGTAGCGGGCCAGCATCCCCTCGTAGCTGAAGTCGCCGTCGGGGCCGAAGCGCTGGTCCGCGAGGAAGTGGTAGCGGAACCCCTCGACCCCGAAGGTCTCCACCAGGTCGGCCGGGCTGATCTGGTTGAGCGCGGTCTTGCTCATCTTCTCGCCGCCGACGAGGAGGTACCCGTGCGCGAACACGCACTTGGGGAGCTCTTCGCCTGCGGCGAGCAGCATCGCCGGCCAGAACACCGCGTGGAACCGGAGGATGTCCTTGCCGATCACGTGGAAGTCGACCGGCCAGTAGCGGTCGAAACGCGGGCGGTCGTCGGAGTACCCGATCGCGGTGCAGTAGTTGAACAGCGCGTCGAACCACACGTAGGCGACATGCTCGGGATCCCACGGCAGCGGGACCCCCCACGTGATCGACGTCCGACTCATCGAGAAGTCGCGCAGGCCCTGCTTGATGAATCCAAGGACTTCATTGCGCTTCCCGTCGGGCTGCACGGCCTCCGGATGGGCGGTGTAGTAGTCGAGCAGCGGTTGCTCGAAGCGTGAAAGTTGGAAGAAGTAGTTCTCCTCGGTCACGGTCTCGACCGGCCGGTGGTGGATCGGACACAGCCCGTCGACGAGGTCGTCGTCGGTGTAATACGCCTCGCACGCCACGCAGTACAGGCCTTCGTAGGTGTTCAGCTCGATGAATCCGTTGTCGTACACCTGCTGCAGAAATGCCTGCACCGAGACGCGGTGACGGTCTTCGGTGGTGCGAATGAAGTCGTCGTTGCTGATGTCGAGCAGGGTCCACGCGTCTCGGAACCGGGCGCTGGTGGTATCGGCCCACTCCTGAGGCGAGACGCCGCGCTCCTCGGCGGCCCGCTGGATCTTCAACCCGTGCTCGTCGGTTCCGGTGAGAAACAAGACGTCGTCGCCGTGCAATCGGCGCCACCGGGCAAGGACATCGGCATGCACCGTGGTGTAGGCGTGACCGATGTGCGGAGCGTCGTTCACGTAGTAGATCGGCGTCGTCACATAGAAGGAATCGGACACGCGCTCTACAGTACCGACGGTCCGGGCGGATTCGAGCGTTCTTTGTTGGGGGTCGAGGCATGGCAAACGGGGTGGCGCGCAAGGTCGACCAGCTCGGCCGTGTCGTCATCCCCGTCGAGATGCGCAAGGCCCTCTCGATCGACGTCGGCGATCTGGTGATGATGTCGGCCGAGTCCGATCGCATCACGCTCGAGAAGGTGGAACAGCGGTGCGTGTTCTGCGGCTCGACCGATCAGCTGCGCGACTTCACCCGCAAAGTGGTGTGCGCCGCGTGCGTGGACCGTCTCATCGCAGCGGAAGCGGCGCGGCCCTGAGCCGTCGCTCCCCGATCGGTCAGCGTGGTCGCTTCAAGCGCACGGCCCGGGCGTAGACCTCGCGCCGGCCCATCCCGAACCGGGCACTCACGATCGCGGCGGCATCACGGGTGGCGGTGCCGCGTCCGAGTTCGGCGATCAGGGCCTCGTCGACGTCCGCATCGGAGGGTG
>JBKJJI010000184.1:0-19866 GCA_046598115.1 Acidimicrobiia bacterium
GCATCATGGTCGCAGATCTGAGCCCGGTCGGTATCTGGACGTTCACCCTCGACCAGCAACCCGCCTCCCGAGCGGTCGAGCTGGCGGCCGAGATCGAGGCGATGGGATGGGGGGCGATCTGGCTCCCCGAGACGGCCGGGCGCGACCCGTTCGTCCACGCGGCGCTGCTCCTCGGCGGGACGGAGCGGACCGTCGTCGCCACCGGGATCGCCAACATCTACGGGCGCGACGCGATGTCGATGAGCTCGGTGTGGAAGACCGTCTCCGAGGCGTTCCCGAGCCGCTTCCTCCTCGGGCTCGGGGTCAGCCACCAGCCGATGGTCGAGGGCCTGCGCGGCCACGACTACCGCAAGCCGCTCTCCACGATGCGCGGCTACCTCGAGCGGATGGACACCTCCTTCTACATCGGCGCGCCGCCCACCGACCCGCCCGAGCGTGTCCTCGCCGCACTCGGACCGAAGATGCTCGAGCTCGCCCGCGACCAGGCACGCGGCGCGCACCCCTACCTCGTCACGCCGGAGCACACCGCGCAGGCACGCGCGATCCTCGGGCCCGACTCGCTCCTCGCCCCCGAGCAGATGGTCGTACTCGAGACCGACGCGACGCGCGCCCGCGAGGTCGCACGGGCGACCCTCGCAATGTACCTCCCCGGGCTCCCGAACTACGCGAACAACCTTCGCCGACTCGGGTTCTCCGAGGAGGACCTCACCGCCCCGCTCAGCGACCACCTCGTCGATGCGCTCGTCGCGTGGGGCGACGTCGAGTCGGTCGCGGCACGGGTGCGCGCCCATCACGACGCCGGCGCCGACCACGTCGCGGTGCAGATGCTCCCACTCGACGACGTCGACGGCGTGATGCGCGGCTATAGGGAGCTCGCGGCAGCGCTCGTGTAGCACGCCGGCGCGTCGGACGATCAGTCCTTCGTGATCACCTCGACGCCATCGGCGCCCGCGACGACGAGCGCGTGCGCAAGACCGAGGAACAGCCCGTGTTCCACCACGCCCGCGTGCGCGTGCAGGACGGCGGCGAGCGCCGGCACATCGCCGATCGGCCCGAAGTCGCAGTCGAGCACGAGGTTGCCCTGGTCGGTGTGGAACGGGTCGTCACCGCCACGCACCTCGACCTGCGCACCGAGACGCTCGACGACCCGGATCGTCGTCGCGAGCCCGAAGTCGACCACCTCTACCGGGAGTGCGAACCTCGTGCCGAGCACCGGGGAGCGCTTCGACTCGTCGACGACGATCACCTCGAACGCGCTCGACTGTGCCACGAGCTTCTCGCGCAGGAGCGCACCGCCGCCGCCCTTGATGACGTCGAGGTTCGGGTCGACCTCGTCGGCGCCGTCGATCGTCACGTCGATGCTCCAGGCGACGTCGTCGCCGAGCAACGGGATCCCGACCCGACGCGCCTCGGCTGCGGTCTCGATCGCCGTCGGCACGCCGACGATGTCGGTCAGGTCGCCGTCTGCGAGGAGCTCGCCGATGCGTCGGGTGGCGTGGATCGCGGTGCTGCCCGTCCCCAGGCCGACGACCATCCCCGACCGCACGAACTCCTCGACCGCGCGTGTCGCCGCGGCGCGCTTCAGCTCGTCGGCCGGTTTCCCTGCAGGCGGAGTCCCCGCAGGCGTCGTCACGCCGGGTCGGGCGGGAGCCGGAGCATCCGGATCGCGTTCCCACGGATGATCTTGTAGATCGTCTCGTCGTCGAGGACCTTCGTGAGCTCCTCGGCGACGGCCTTGGTCTCGGGCCAGGTGGAGTCGCTGTGCGGGTAGTCCGTCTCGAAGGTGACGTTGTCGACGCCCACCGCGTCCAACGAGGCGAGCCCGTGCGGGTCGTCGAAGAAGCAGCCGAAGACCCGCTCGTAATACATCTCGCTGGGCGGACGCGTCACCTTGTCGGCCACACCGCCCCAGCCGCGGTTCTCCATCCAGACCTTGTCGGCGCGCTCGATCACGTAGGGGATCCAGCCGATCTGGCCTTCCGAGTATGCGAGCTCGAGGCCGGGTATCCGCTCCAGCACCCCGGACATGAGGAAGTCGGTGAGCGACATCGCCGCGTTCATGTAGGTGAGCGTCGACCCCACGGCGGGGGGTGCGTCGGCGGAGGTGGACGGCATCTTCGACGACGATCCGATGTGCATGCTCACGACGGTCTCGGTCTCGGCACACGCACGGAAGAACGGGTCCCAGTAGCTGTCGGCGTCGTGCACCGACGGCAGGCCCAGGAACGGCGGGATCTCCGAGAAGCAGACGGCGTGGGCGCCACGCGCCGCGTTCCGGCGCACCTCGGCCGCCGCGAGGTCGGCGTCCCAGAGCTGGATGATCGGGAGCGGGAGGAGGCGCCCGCCGCTCCCCGCGCACCACTCGTCGAACATCCAGTCGTTGTAGGCCTTCACGCAGAGGTCGGCGAGCTCCTTGTCGGCCCGCTCGAGGAACGTCTGGCCACAGAAGCGCGGGAACGTCGGGAAGCACAGGGACACGTCGGTCCAGTTCATGTCCATGTCGGCGAGGCGGGCCGTCGGCTCGGAACAGCCGGGGCGCATGTCGTCCATCGTGATCGGCGACACGGTGACCTCGTCGCGCGGCACACCGGCCGCGGCCATGACGCGGGTCATCGGGTAGCGGAGGTCCTCGCAGAACCACCAGTCGGCCCAGTCGCCCGCCTCGTTCGGGCCGGCCTCGCGGTACGAGAACACGCCGCCGACGAACGTCATCTCGGCGATCTTCTGGCGGACCACGCGCGGACCGGTGTCGGCGAACTTCGCGGGAAGGCGCTTCGTCCAGACGTCGGCGGGCTCGACGACGTGGTCGTCGACGGAGATGACCCGCGGGATCTCGGCCATTGCGCCGAGCATAGGCCCCCGCGCGACGGAGGCGGTCAGGCCCAGTCCGCCGGAGGAGCACCCCGCCCGCGCGCCGCCAACGCCACGATGCACAACCCGGCCGCGACGAGGCCGGCGATGCCGAGCACGACGCTCTGGGTGACGAACGACCCGATGACCGAGTCGTAGCCGGCGGTGAAGGCGCCGATGCTCACGTTCGGGCCCGCGACATCCGAGAGGACGCCGCGACCGAGCCTGACCACGAGGACCTGGACGAACGCGAGGAGCGCGACCCCGACACCGATGGTCACGACCATCCGCAGCCGGCGGATCGACATCGCGACGGCCCCCGCGAGCGCGATGAGCACGAGCGCCGGGAACGCCCACGAGGCCTCACGGGTGAGCTGGATACCCTCCCAGAGCTCGGGGACGTCGTCGCGGCGCAACACCGTGATCGACGGCAGCGCATCAGCCGAAGGGATCTGCCGTGCGACCCCGGCATCGACGCGGGCCACGGCGTCGCGCACCAGCGGGAGCACCGGGTCGAGGTCGAGGGAGAGCGCGTCGGATCCGCCTTCGAGCTGGGCATGCATCTGGCCCACCGCGGTGGAGAACACCGACCGGAAGGCGTCGGTGCGCAGGAGCGCCGCGACCCCGGGCTCGAGCACGATGCGCGCGACACCGAGCCGCGGTTCCGCGGCGATGAGCTCGTCGACGAGACGCGTCGACAGCGCATCGCGCGCCGCGGGCTCGTCGACGACGTCGAGCGCGAGCTCGGTGAACGCGGGCGCGTCGAGGATCTGCCGTTGCACCCAGACCCCCAGGTTGCCGAGCGGCAGGAGGACGAAGCCGACGACGAGGAGGAGCCCGGCCACGAAGGAGCGCAGCCCGCGGCTCATGTCGGGGTGCCGAGGTACGCCGCCGTCAGCCTCGTCATGTCGGCATCCTCGCGAGGTCCCGACCAGACGATGCGCCCCAGCTCCATGAAGCTGACGAGGTCGGCGAGGAGCATCACCTCGCGCGCCTTCTCCTCGACGAGCAGGATCGCGGTGCCGGCGTCGCGCAGCTCCCGGATCGCCTCGACCACGGTCTCCGCGGCGAGCGGTGCGAGCCCGAGCGTGGGCTCGTCGGCGATGAACACCTTCGGCGGGCGCGCGAGTGCGGGCGCGAGGCTGAGCATCTGCTGCTCCCCGCCCGAGAGGAGCCCGGCCACCTGGCGACGGCGCTCCCCCAGGATCGGGAACCGGTCGTACGCGATCTCGCGCTCCGCCTCGGTGCGCAGCAGCACCTCGAGGTTCTCCTGCACGGAGAGGCCGGGGAAGATCCCTCGCGCCTCGGGGACGAGCAGGATGCCGGCCTGCTCGCGGCGGTGTGGAGGGAGCGCGGTGACGTCCTCCTCGCCCACCACCACCCGGCCGGCCGTCGGCATCACGAGGCCGGCGGCGACGGAGCAGAGCGTGGACTTCCCGGCACCGTTGGCTCCGAGGAGCGCGACCACCTTCCCCTCGGGCACCACGATGTCGACACCGTGGAGCACCTCGACCTCGCCGTAGCCGGCCACGATGCCCTCGAGGGTCAGGGCGGTGCCGGGCGGGATCGGTGACGGCACCTTCGACGTCGTGTCGGTGGGCCGCTCGTGGAGCGGTACCTCGCCGCCGTGGACCGACGCCTCGGCGGCCTCCACGTGGGCCTTCCGTTCGCGCTCCATCCGCTTCTCGCGGCGCTGGGTGCCGACCATCGCCAGGATCCCGTCGGGGCTCTTGGCGAGGTTGATCGCCCCGAGCCCGAACAGCATCGGCGTGAAGTACGAGGACGTCGTCAGGTCCGAGAACGCGCCCGGGAGCACGTCCTCGCCGAGCCAGACGAAGATCTGTTGGGAGCACGCGAAGGCGAGGCCGGCGATCAGCGCACCACCGGGGCGTCGGATCCCGAACGTCACCGCGATCGTGAGCCAGACGAGCCCGAGCAGTGGCGGCGCGGTGTTGCGCGAGATCCCGAAGTTGATCATCCCGTACATCGCACCACCAAAGCCCGCGATCCCGGCCGAGAGGGCGAACATGGCGATCTTCTGTCGGCCCGGGTTGATGCCGACCGTCCGCGCCGCGACCTCCGAGCTGCGCACCGCGAGCATCGCCCGACCCGACGCGGAGCGCCGGAGCAGATGGATGACGAGTGCGACCGCGCCGAACAGCACGAGCGCCAGTAGCACCTGGTGCTGCGTCTGGGAGAAGTCCAGCCGGTCCTGCTCACCCTCGAGGACCAGGTCGGCGATCGTGTTCAGCCCGGGGACGTCGAGTGACGGCGCGCGGAGGAACCAACCGGCCGTCCCCTTCCCAATCGGCTCGTAGTCGAACACCGTGAACTGCATCACGAAGGCGAGCGACAACGTGACGAGCGCGAGCGCCAGCGCACCGAGTCGCCGGACGGGGATGGCGACGAGCGCGCCGATCGCCGCGGCCACGAGCGCGGCGATGACCAGGGCGAGCAGGAAGCTCAGCTGACCGTTCGACGCGACGAAGGGGAAGTCGATGCCCCAGTCACGGTTCAGGGCCCAGCCGGCTGCGAACCCACCCGAGACCACGAAGGTCCCCTGGGCCAGGCTCACCATCCCGCCCAGGCCGGTGACCACGACGAAGGACAAGAAGATGAGCCCGACGACGATGCCCTTGGCAACCAGCCCGGCTTCGAACGCGTCGGCTTGCAGGGCCTCGATGCCCGTCCATCGCAGCGCGTAGGCCATCAGGACCACCGTGAAGATCACCCACGGCAGGCGCCGGCGCCACGCGGGAAGCCCCTCGCGATGGTCGGGCGGTGGCTTCTCGTCGGCGACTGACCCGGCCTCGCGCTCGCGCGCCCGGCGCGCCCAGACGAAGAGCACGACGATGGTGAGGAGGAACGGGAGCGACTGCTTCAGCCCGGAGAGCTCCGCGATGAACGAGGGCAGGAGATCGTCGGAGTAGCCGGCGACCAGGTTCTGGACCACACCGAGGAGGAGCCCGGCGCCGAACGCGACAGGGATGGATCGAAGGCCGCTGAGCGCGACGGCGAACAGCGACCCGAGGACGATCCCGGTGTACAGGTAGTCCCCGAGCTGGAACAGCGGCGTGATGAGGATCCCACCGAGCCCGGCCAGCACGACCGACAACACCCACGCCATCTGCGACGTGCGGGCGTCGTTGACGCCGCGCAGCTGTGCGAGCTCCCGGCGGTCGACCACAGCACGCATCTGGAGCCCGGCGCGGGTGCGCCGGAGCACGACCCAGAGGAGCGCCGCGCTGAGCGCCGCCGCGACGAGCACCGCGATCTTGTCGCTGTCGATCACGATGTCGAACGGGCGGAAGACCTTCGGTGGGAAGGGGCCGACCCCCGGGGCGCTCCCGGAGACGCGCGCCTCACGACCGCTCGGGAGCCCGAGGCCGAGGACGCCGCCGACGGTCTCGGCCAGCCACTGCACGAGCGACGGCAGCGCGACGGCGAGACCGATCGTCCCGACGATCCGTGCGTACACCGGGGCCGCGGCCAGCCGACGCAGCATCACCCGATCGAGCAGCAACCCGAGCAGCGGCGCGAACACCAGCACCGACACGACGAGCGCGGGGATCCAGTGGATGTCCTGGCCGGTGTTCAGCTGGAAGTAGAAGTAGGCGACCGCGAACGCGATCGCACCGTGCCCGAAGTTGAAGATCCCCGACGTCTGGTACGTGAGCACGAGGCCCGACGCCATGATCGAGTAGATCGCGCCGGTGACCGCACCCGACACGACAAGGTTGAAGAACCGCTGCACTGATCCCCTCGTCTATTCCGGTCGATGTTTCCGGTCGATCTCCGGTACTCGGGCGTCTGCGACGGAGTGCGGCGGCCGGGCTCGCGCCCGACCGCCGCTTCCGTCACGCGGTCCGTCGGCCTACTTGAGCGGCTTCAGGGTCTTCACGTTGATGTTGACGAAGCACTGGAACGGCACCTGCACCGTCCAGTCGGTCCCGTCGCTCGCGACGAGCTGCCCGCAGGGCGTGCCCTGCTTGAAGCCCTTCGGATAGCTCGTCGGCCCCACGAAGCCGTCGATCCCGTAGTTCTTCAGCTTCGCCGCGGCCTTCTGCACCTTCTCCGGTGTCGGGTTCTTCCCGGCCTTCTTCAGGGCCTGGATGAACATGTCGGCCGCGACATAGCCGGCGATCGTCGGCTGGTTGACGACCTCGCCTGGTGCAACTGCCTCGACGGCGTCGAGGAAGTCCTGCACCGCCGGCGTGGTGTCCGCCGCCTCGGGGGTCGCGAACTGCGTGAGGACGCTCCCACCCTTCACCAGTGCCGTCGCCAGCGGCGAGTACAGCACCGCGTTGGTAGCCACCCCGTCGAAGCCCGCGTCGTTGAGGGCGTTCTGGAGCCCGGCCTGGAGCGTGTCCTGGGACACGACGAGGAAGATGACGTCGGGTGGATCGCCGCCGTCGCTCGTCATCAGGTCCGTCACGTACGGGGAGAAGTCGGTCACCGGCGCCGGATCGGGAGCCGGGACGCTCGCCTTGTCGTACACGACCTTCATCCCGACCGCCTCCGCGGTCGCGACGATCACCACGTTGCCGGACTCGCCCGAGTCGTTGGACTCGGAAATGACGGCAGCCGTCTTGCCCTTGGCCCCTTTCGCCTCACCCTGGTCCTTGAAGTACTGGTCGATCAGCGCGCCCCACGTGTTGCTCGCGACCTTCACCGGCGGCGGCGGCACGAGGCACCCGCTGAAACCGAACGCGTACTTCGACGTGCAGAACCCGGGTGCGATCCCCCATCCGAACGCGGGGACCTTCTGCTGCTCGGCGAACTTCGCGGCCTGGATGAAGTTCGGTGAGAGCACGGGGACCAGCGCGAAGACCCCTTCCTGCTGGATCAGGCGCTGCGTCTCGGCGAGGTTCGTCTCGGCGCTGTTGGCGTCGTCGCCCCACCCGACGTACTTGATCTTCAGTCCGTTGACGCCTCCCTTGGCGTTCTCCAGCTCGAACCGGGCCTTGGCGCCCGTCTCACCACCGAAGTCCTTGAACGGGAACGCGGGACCCAAGCCGCCGACGAGGATCTCGCCGCCCTCGATGCCGCGTCCCTGCGTCCCCGTTCCGGCTCCCGCCGTGGCCGCAGACGTGACCGCTGCAACCGTCATGGCGGCAGCCAGGATGGCTACCAGCTTCCTTCGCTTCACGATGTCCCCCTTGTTTTCGTGTTGTTGGATTCGGTGTTGCGGTCAGCCTTCACCGAGGTACGCGGATCGCACCGCGGCATTGGCCTGGATCTCCTTGGGATCGCCGACCGCCAGGACCCGGCCGAGGTCGAGGACGACGATCCGATCGCAGCTCTGCATGACGAAACCGACATCGTGCTCGACGAGGATCACAGCACACGATGCGTCGGCGCGGATCGTCTGGATCAGATCGCCGAGCCGGGCCGCCTCGGTCTCGTCGAGCCCGGACGTCGGCTCGTCGAGCAGCAGGAGGTCGGGCCGGTCGACGATCGCCCGGGCCACCTCGACCATCCGGGCCAGTCCGATGGGCAGGGATCCGACCGGGTCGCCCGCGACCGCGGTGAGCCCGCACTGGTCGAGCACCTCGGTCACGCGAGCGCGTCGGGCGCGTTCTCGGGAACGGCGCGTGGGGAATGCCACGAGGTCGGCGAGGATCCCGCCCCCGCCACCGCGCCATTCGAGACCGGCGAGCACGTTGTCCTCGACGCTGAGCCAGCCGAAGGTCTGCACGCGTTGGAACGTCCGGCGCAGGCCCCGCCGCGCCCGCGCCACCGCGCCGAGGCGCGTGATGTCGTTCCCGGCGAGTGCGACGCGACCCTGGTCGGGGACGCGCACGCCCGAGATGACATCGAAGAGGGTGGTCTTCCCGGCGCCGTTCGGGCCGATGAGGCCGAGCACCTCGCCCGGAGCGACGGCAATGCTCACGTCGTCGAGCGCGACGATCCCGCCGAAGCGCACGGTCACACCCTCGAGGGCGAGCGCGGGTGCAGCGGTCGACGGCTCGGGCGCCGTGATCGTCGCGCGCTGCGCCATCGTCGCCTCCCCCGAGACACTCGTCGTAGATCTGACGGTATATCAGATCAACGGTCGTCGGGATGCGGACGCGTCACGACACGCCGGCCGAGGACGGAAACCGGAGCCGCGCTCAGAGGAGTGGGAGCAGCCGGGCGAGCAGCTCGTCGATCTCGCGGGCGCAGGCCTCGAACACGGGGAGATCCCCGCCGGCCGGGTCGACGACGTCCTCCCACTCCTCGATCGCCACCTCGTCGAGCGACAGGGCCGCGAGCCGTTCCGACAGTGGTTCCGGGCCCGGCTGGAGGTCGCGGACCAGGCGCTTCAGCGTCGCGGTCCGCCCCGCTGCGCCCGCATGGACGCGGCGGACGTACGAGACGTGCTCCCCCGCCATCGCGAGCACGAGGTCCGTGACGGCGACGTCGCCGTCGCGCAGCTGGTGGGAGCGGTGCCCGTCGGCTGCGACGTCGAGGCCGGCGAGGGCGTCGCGGGTGCGCCAGCTCATCGGCATGCCCTCGATCACGTGCGTCCCGGCGGTGACGACCTCGATCTCGGCACGTCGTGCGCGCACGATGGCACCGCCCATCACCGACCGCGCTGCGTTACCGGTGCAGAGCGTCACGATGTGGATCACCGGGCGATGGTAGCGACGCGGCCGCGCCGTTCAGGTAAGCGGGACTACCCGGAAAGCGCGCACACGGTCGTGACCTCGCTGCCACGGTTCCCGTTCGGGTCGCACAGCACGGTCACGGTGCCCGTCGCGGTGGAACCGTCGCGGTACTGGACGGTAAAGGTCGCGTCGAAGCCGGTGTTGTCGGAGCGGAGCCGCCCCGCGAGCTCGAACGACCGCACGTTGTTCTCGGGGACGTCGGCGGCCGTGAGGATGAGGGCGAGGGAGTCGTCGAGGCGCCCGGTCACCGGACCGAACGCCTTCGTCTGGGTCGTGATGGCCGCGTTCGGGTCGCCGAGCTTCACCGTGCCCGTGATCCGACGTTGCTGCCTCGACCCGGTGCCGAAGAGGTCGCCCTCGAGGTCCGAGTCGACGGTCACCGTGCCCGCCGCCGGGTCGATGCGCAGCTCGAGGGTCGCCGGACCCGTCGTCCCGAACGTCGTGTTCGTGAAGGTGCCGACGTATCGGCCGTCGTACTGCTGGGCGAGCGCCACGACCGGGTCAGCGGACCTCGGGACGGCCGTGGTCGAGACGGGGATCGTCGTGGTGGTCGTGGTCGCGGCAGTGGTGCTCGTCGTCGAGCGGCGGGTGGAGATCGGGGTGGCGCTGCGGTCGTCGCCCCCGGAGAGTGCCACGACCGCGCCGGCACCGAGCACGACGACCGTCGCCGCGCCCGCGATGAGCACCGTGCGCCGTCGCCGACGCGCGCGCGCCACACGCGCTCGTTCGCCGCGCGGCAGGCTCGGCGTATCGGCGTTCGACACGTCCGGGCCGGACGAGGGGTCACGGGCCATCGAACCAGCGTAACGTCTGGGCTTCGCACGACCGGGCGCGAGCGACGCCGCATGGACGGTGCGAGGGACGACGCTCACGGGCCGCGACGGACGAGCACAGAGGGCCGCGACGGACGAGCACAAAGTGGAGGGGGGCAAGGGATGCCGAGGAGCGACGAGCAGCAAGCGCGCGCCCGGGAGGCGATGCGCGAGATCATGCTCGCAACGCCCTACATCGAAGGTCTCGGCATCCAGGTCGAGCAGTGGGCTCCGGACGGCGTGCGGTTGCGGCTCCCGTTCGACGAGCGCCTCACCAACGGCGGCGGTGCGTACCACGGCGGTGCGCTCGCGTCGTTGATCGACACCACGGGTGCAGCGGCGGTGTGGGCAGGGCACGACTTCGACCGCGGCGCACGAGCGGCGACGATCTCGATGACCGTCAACTACGTGGGTGCGACGCCCTACGCGGATCTCGTCGCCGAGGCGCGCTGCGTGAAGCGCGGCCGCGACCTGAGCTTCTCCGAGATCCGTGTGAGCGATCCCGACGGGAAGCCGTTGGCAACCGCGACGCTCGTGTACCGGATCGTCGAATGAGTCAGGCTGCCTCGGCGGCGCGCACGGCGGCGCCCCCGATCTCGAGCAGCCTGAGGTCGCCGGCCAGCATCGATCCGAGCGCGTTCGGGAGATAGGCGACCGCCACCTCGCGCTCGGGGTCGGCGAACGCGCCGGATCCCCCGAGCCCCTGGTGGCCGAACCCGCGCTCGAGCAGGCCCGCCGTGGTGAGCACCGCGTGGTAGCCGAGCCGCCAGCCCATCGGCAGCGCGAGCACGAGGTCGGGTTCCTCGGTCTGCACCTCGGTCGCGCGCCCGAGCGTGGTCGCACTCAGGATGCGGGTGCCGTCGAGCTCACCACCGGCCGCGAGCGCCGCGTAGACGCGCGCCAGCGACCGGGCGGTGAAGCAGCCGTTCGCCGCGGGGACGCCGGCCACCATGCGGTCCCAGTCGAGGAGGTCGAGGGCGTTCGACGCGACGCCGTTGAGGTCGTAGAGGCCGGCACGGTGGCAGAGCACCTGACGCACCGTGATCGCGTCCTTGCCGTTGGCCGCGAACTCGGGCCAGTGGTCGGCTACCGGGTCGTCGTAGTCGAGCAACCCGCGGTCGACGTACTGGTGCAGCAGCGTCGAGGTGATCCCCTTGGTCGTCGAGAACGCCATGACGAGCGTGTCGGCCGTCCATGGCGTCGTCGCTTCGTCGCGGTGACCCGTCCACACGTCGACGACTGGCCTCCCCCGGTGGTACACGCAGACCGACGCGCCGCCCTCGCCCCTGGCCGCGACGGTGGCGTCGAGCGCCGTCACGACCTCGGCGAACTCCGGATCCCAGACGCCCTCGGCCATGGTGGGCCATCCTACGGACCCCCAGTGCAGCGGACCCGACCGCCGCAGGAGGCACCCGCATGCAGGTCCTACGAACGCCTGACGCCCGCTTCGCGGGACTCCCCGACTTCCCGTTCCCACCGACCTACGTCGACATCCCCGCGGGCGAGCCGGTGACGGGACCCGATGGCGGCGACTCGGGGAGCTCCCTGCGGGTGCACGTCGTCGACAACGGGCCGTCCGACGGACCGGTCGTCCTCCTGCTCCACGGTGAGCCATCGTGGTCGTTCCTCTACCGGACGATGATCCCCGTCCTCAGCGCCGCGGGCCTCCGCGCGGTCGCGCCCGACCTCGTCGGGTTCGGTCGCTCCGACAAGCCGACCGAGCGCACCGACTACACGTACCAACGCCATGTCGACTGGATGTGGGCGACCATCGAGGCACTCGACCTCACCGACATCACCCTCGTGTGCCAGGACTGGGGCGGCCTCATCGGCCTGCGCCTCGTTGCCGAACACCCGGACCGGTTCGCGCGTGTCGTGGCGGCGAACACGTTCCTCCCGACCGGCGACCGCCCGGCCGGTGCCGCGTTCCTGGCGTGGCAGCGCTTCTCCCAGGAGGTCGACGATTTCACCGTGGGGCGCATCGTCAACGGGGGGTGCATCAAGGACCTGCGCGACGACGTGATCGCCGCGTACGACGCACCGTTCCCAGACGATCGTTTCAAGGCGGGGGCGCGACAGTTCCCGATGCTGGTCCCGACGTCGGCCGACGACCCCGCCGCGGACGCGAACCGTCGGGCGTGGAGCGCGCTGGGGACGTTCACGAAGCCGTTCCTCTGCGCGTTCAGCGACAGCGACCCGATCACCGGTGGTGCCGACCTGGTCCTGCGCGCCCAGATCCCCGGATGCGAGGGCCAGCCGCACGTCACCATCGACGGCGGTAGCCACACGATCGCGGGCGGGCACTTCCTCCAGGAGGACGCAGGACCGCAGCTCGCGGCGATCGTCGTTGAGTTCGTGCGCGCGAACAGCGCCAGATGAAGACGGGCTGACGAGCACGAACAGCTGACGGCGACGCTTCAGTCGACGTCGACCCAGGTGCCATCGACGTAGCGCCGGATGACCCGCGCGGGGTTCCCCACCGCGACGCAGTCGTCGGGCAGGACGCCGGTGACGACCGAGCCGGCCCCGACCACGACGTGCCGTCCGATCTGGGCGCCCGGGAGCACGATCGTGCCGTGACCCAGCCACGAGCCGGCCCCGATGCTCACCGGACGCGGCGACGCGAACTGCGCGCCGATCGGCAGCGCCGTGTCCTCGTAGCCATGGTTCGCGTCCGTGATGTAGACGTGATGCCCGGTGAAGACGTCGTCACCGATCACGACCCGCTCGTGGGCGACGATCCCGCAGCCCTTCCCGATCAAGCACCGATCACCGATCGTCACGACCTCGTCGACCCCGAGATCGTGTTCTGGCGAGACGCCCGCCGACAGGCTCACGTGCGGGCCGATGATCGTTCCCGACCCGATGCTGATGTAGCGCTCTCCGAAGAGCGCGATGACGGGGAAGCAGATGCCGCTCCCGTCGCCGAACGCGCGGAACCCGCGGCGTCGCGCCGACTTGGGTCCGATGGCCCCCCAGGCGACGGCGCGGCCCCAGACGCCGCGCAGCACGGCGCCGATCAGGCGGCGCACGGCCTCGTCCCGCGACCGAGTCGGTCGAGGACCGGGATCACTCCGGGAGCCCGATGACCACGACCGCGTCGCCAGGTCCCAGCGTGACGGTCGCAGCTTTCGCCGGGTTCACGACCACCTCGGCGGCCGAGTCGTCGGTCGCGGCGGTTCGGTAGCCGATCACGGTCTCGCTCCGGGCCCGCCCCGCGGCGACGATCTCGGCGAACTCGACCGTCCGGCCCGGTGCGACATACCACTCGCTCGGCTTCACGCCGATCGCCGAGCCCTCGTGGTCGAAGAGGTCCGTGAACACGGCGTCGAGCTCGGGGTTCTCCGCGAGCTGCGCCATGAGGTAGCTCGACAACGCATCGCTCACGACGAAGTCGTCGGCACCGGTCGCCTGGGCGAGCTCGACGTCGCGGGAGTCGAGGATCTCGGCCACGACCCGGCTCGGCGGGCGTCCCGTCTCCCGGGCGCGCCGCTGTAGCAAGAGCATCGTCAGCAGCGTGCGGGCATCGCCCTCGGCCTCGGTGAGCCCGCCGCGGTACCCGAGCACGATGACGTGGTGGTACTGGTGCTCGTCGATCTGCGCCTCGAGCCGGCCCATGTCGCTGCTGGTGCTGACGACCGACGCCGAGAGGTTGACCAGGCGGTCGAGATCGGCAGGATCGACCTGCGCGAGGTCCTCGTCGACGAGCACGTCGACGGCCGAACCCGGAGGGACGAACTCGTCGAGCTCGTCGAGCACGACCGCACCGATCGGGTTCCACCCGACCACGAGGATCCGCTGGGGGCTCAGGTCCTTGTCGGGCGTGACCTGGACGTCGCGTGCCTCGAGACCGCGCAGCCCGGTGAAGACGACCGTGTCGTCGTCTGCCGCGACCGCGATGACCGCGTCGCCCGGCGCGAACGTGGTGTCGATCGGCGGGTTCACCTGCACGCTCCCGTCGGCGAAGCGGATCCCGAGGATGGAGCACTCGGCGAACGCGAGGAGCGCGTCGCCGAACGTCGCCCCTTCGAGCTCGGGGACGACCTGGAAGTAGATCTCGTCGCCGTCGAAGTCGAGCAGCTCCTGGCACACCGCGCTGAGCCCCGACTGGCGGCAGGCCTGCGCGGTGATGCGGGCGATGATGTCGGACGCGCGCACGCACAGGACCCGGCCGTCGCCCGCGGCGCCGAGGGCACTCGCGATCTCGTGGTCGGAGACCTCGGCGACGATGGTGCGTTCGTCGGAGCCGATCGCGACCAGCACGGCGAGCACCGCCTTGACGATCTCGGCGTCGCCACCGGCCTCCTCGACCTCGCCGAGGACGATGACCGATCGTGCGTGGCCGACGTTGACGATGCCGAGGTCGTGCAACGAAGCCGGTTCGCCGGTACGACATACGATGCGCGTGCGGAGCTTGGCGCCAACACGGGTGCGCAGCTCCTCTTCCATCTCGGTCTTCTCGCGGTCGGCGAGCACGACGATGCACGAGTCGGACTGGTTCTCGTTGGCGACGCAGATCTCCGACACGATCGTGAAGATCCGCGGCGACCACCCGAGGATCAGCGTGTGGCCGTACTCGACCACGAAGCTGCGCCCCCGGCGCAGGTCCTGGATCTTGGAGTCGATCGCAGCGGCGATGATGCCGATGAGGGCGCTCGCGAGGAAGATCCCGCCGACCGTGACGAGCAGCGCGACAATCCGGAGCGGCCACCCGTTGTCGCCACCCATCGTCCCGGGGTCGATCACCCGGAGCATGCTCTGCCAGAACGCCTCGACGAAGCCGACGCTCTCGTCGTTGATGCGGACCCGGAAGATCGCGAGGACGAACGACGCGACGAGGATGAGCGCGACCGTCATGCTCGCGAGCCAGACGATCACGGCCATCGGACCGCGGGAGAACGCGGTGTCCATGCGATAGCGGAACCGCTGCCCCCACGACGCCTGCACCGTGTGGCTGGTCTGGCGGACCGACGACGACGAGGTGGGGCGTTGCGCGACCCCGCGGAACGCCTGCGTCTGACGCCCGTGCTTCATGAGCGTCGCCCTCTCGGCCCCGGATCCACCGGCGGACCCTAGCGGAGGCGACCTTGAGCGACACCGTGACCGCGGGCCAGGATGGGCGCACGCCGACGAACGCCCCGGATGCCGACCGACGAGCGAGGAGACCCGATGGCTGCACCGACGGCCCCGCGGACCGACTCGTCGGCGCCCCGCCTCCTCGGTGTCTTCCTCTGGGGCGCCGCCGCATCGGTCGCCCTCGGGGTGTACGCGCAGACGCACACCCCCACCGGCGAGAAGCCCTACACGTTGTTCTTCTCGGACACGATCCAGCTCAAGGTCTGGTTCGCGACCGCGGCGTTCGTGCTCGCGTGCCTCCAGATCTTCCTGGCGATGCGTCTCTACGGGAAGCTCCGCTGGCCAAAGGAGACGCCGGCCTGGCTCGGCGACGCCCACCGGCTCTCCGGGACGGTCGCGCTCGTGCTGTCGCTGCCTGTCGCATACCACTGTCTCTGGTCGCTCGGATACCAGTCGACGACGACCCGCGTCGTCGTCCACTCGATCGTCGGGTGCGTCTTCTACGGCGCGTTCGTCGCGAAGGTGCTCGCCGTGCGCATGTCGGGCCTCCCGGGGTGGACGCTCCCGGTCGTGGGCGGCGTCGTGTTCGCGTCGCTCGTCGCGATCTTCCTCACGAGCAGCGTCTGGTTCTTCACGGATCGACCCGCCGGCCTGCCGCTCTTCTGACCCGCCCGTCCTGACCCGCCCTGACCCGAGCCCCCTGACCCGAGCCGAGAGGATCCCATGACGCTGCGCCGCCTCGTCAGCCTGGTCGAGATCGTCGCGCTCGTCGCCGCGCTCACGTTCGTCCTCTTGCTGTTCGTGAACGAGCCCGACCGCGGAGGCGGATCGGCGCAGTCGACCGGCGCCGAGATCTACTCCGCGAACTGCGCGACCTGTCACGGGGCGACGGGCAAGGGTGGTGTCGGCCCGCGACTCGCAGACCTCGTCGTCGAGCGCTATCCCGACGAGGCCGACGAGATCACCGTCGTCGCTGCCGGCCGCAACGGGATGCCGTCGTTCTCCGGTCGCCTCAGCCCGGAGGAGATCCGCGCCGTGGTCGCGTACACCCGCACCGATCTGGGAGGCTGACCCCATGCCTGGAGCCCCCGTTCGGATCGGTGTCCTCAGCGACTTTCCCGCCGACGACGGAGGCGCCGCGACCGAGGCGGCACTGCGCCTCGGGTTCGACGAGCTCGGGGAGCGGCTCGACCGCGACATCGAGCTGCTGTCGTGCCCCGTCGCCGGGCTCCCGTACGGGAGCGAGCACGACGTCACCCGCGGCTTCCGCGAGCTCGTCGACGCCGGCGCGCTCGCCATCGTCGGGCCGGCGATCAGCGACAACGGACTCATCGTCACCCCGCTCTGCAACGAGGTCGGGATCGCGAGCATCAACTACACCGGCGGCGAGCGCACGCGCGGCCACTACGCCTTCCACTACCAGGTCGGGTCGCTCGAGGAAGAGCCTGCCGTGCTCGCGACGCGACTCCTGGCGCGCGGGCTCGTCCGGCCGGCGCTGATCCACGATCACTCCCCTGTCGGTCGCCGCTACGCGGAGGGTTTCGACGAGGCTGTCGCGAGCATGGGACTCGACCTCACCGGTCGGATCGCGATCACCCCGCTCGCCGAAGACGTCACGCCGGTGCTCACGCGTCTGCGCGGCGGCGAGCCCGACTCGCTCGTGTACCTGGGCCTTGGCGTCACGTCGCGCCCCGTCGCCCTCGGGCTCGCCGAGCTCGGATGGGAGCTCCCGGTCATGGCGAACTCCGCGCTCATGTTCGGGTACGCACGGCCCGAGTGGCGCGACGGCTGGGCCGGCTGGGAGTACATCGACGCGATCGCCGACGACAACGAGTCCCGTCGCGCGCTCGCCACCCGCGACGCCCCGACCGCCGCGGGTCCGGTCGGATGTGCGCTCCACGACATCGGCCGTCTCATCGGCGAGGCACTGGTCCGCACCGAGAACCTGACCCGCGCCGACGTGCGGGACGCGCTCGAGCGCATCAAGCTGCTCCCGGCCACGTGCGGCACCGAGGGCACGAAGATGGGCTTCGGCAACTACGACCACGCTGCGCTCACCGGCACGTACCTGGTGCTGCGGGAGTGGCGCGACGGGAAGAGCGTCCAGGTCGAGGCGTGACGCGGCGGCGCGCCGCCGATGGTCCTCTGCAGACGTAGCTGTCACACCCCCCTGGTTTGATGGGGTCATGTTCGATCAGGTCCGCACCCTGCGAGAGGCCCTCACCGAGATGGTCGACGCGCTCGAGCTCGGTACGTTCGACGGGCCCGGCGCGGCGCGCATGGTGCGCGAGCTGGCACGGGTCGAGCACCTCGCCGTTGCGGCGAAGACGCTCATGGTCGCTCGGGTCGAGGAGACCCGCGTGTGGAGGACCGGCGGGCACCGGTCCGTCGCACACTGGCTCGCACAGACGACCTCGGTCAGCCTCGGCGAAGCGATCGGCGCGGTCGAGACTGCGACGCGTCTCCCCGACTGCCCGCAGACCGAGGAGCGTCTCCGGGCCGGGCGTCTCTCCCCGGTGCAGGCCCGCACGATCACCGACGCCGCCGCGGCGGCACCGGAGCGCGAAGCCGACCTGCTCGCCGTCGCCGCCACCGAGACCGTGGCGCAGCTGCGCGACGAATGCCGCATGGTGAAAGCCACCGCGACCGACGACGCCGACCAGGCCCGCCGCGCCCACTCGCAGCGTCGGTTCCGACCGCACGGCGTCACCGACGGTGTCTGGCGAGGCCGTCACCACCATCGCCCACGCCGGTCGCACCATCCCCGCCACCATCCGCCGCGCCCTCGACGCCCGCGACCAGCAGTGCCGCGTGCCCGGCTGCGGGGTGCGCGACCACCTCCAGGTCCACCACATCGAGTCCGTCGCCGACGGCGGCATCACCACCCTCGAGAACTGCGTGAAGATCTGCGCGTACCACCACCGCCTCATCACCCACCACGGCTACGAGCTCCGCCGCGTCGACGACGCGACCTACACCTGGCACACGCCCACCGTCGGCGACGCCCAACGCGCGCCGCCCCGGGCCGCGTAGGTCGAAGCCACGCGTCGTCGGGTCGCTCCCATCCGGCCGGTTCCTCTTCAACAAGCCGAGGTATCGCCATGCAGCGATTCGACGCGATGGATGCGTTCTGGTTCCGGATCGAAGCAACCCTGGCGAAGCGCGGGTGCTTCGTCGTCCACGTCAGCGGGAGCACGACGTCGCCGTCGTGGGCCTACACGATCGGGTTCCTCGAGCATCTCGGAGAGCCCGAACTCGTCACCACCGGGCTCTCTGTCGAGAGCTCGAGCGCCTTCCTGCAGTGGGCGTTCGACCAGGCCAAGGCCGGCGACCCGCTCGCGGTGGGCCGCGAGCACCGGCGCGTGTGCTGGTACGACCTGCCGATCAGCATCCTCGAGCTGGCCCCCGACCGGTACCTCCCGCCCAGCGACATGGGCAACATGCTGTTCGGCTTCTATGCCGCACGCGGTGGACGCTTCCCCGCCGAGCCGAGGATGCACCAGCTCGTCTGGCCCGACTTCGACGGCCGGCTCCCCTGGGACCACGGGTTCGACGAGTCGTGGCGGCTCCACCAGCCGCTCCTCGACGAGGCGCCCTGGGCACCCGACCACTCCCACGACGAGCCCTGCTGGGGCTGCGACCTCGCCGAAGACGAGCACCCACAACGGTTCTCGTAGCTATCACACCCCCGCGGTCTCCTGAGGGTGGGAGAAGGGAGCCCACCATGACGGCACTCGAGCGCATCAGCACCACCGGCGCGACGGCCGACCTCGACGAGGCACCGCTCGTGCAGTGGGAGCCGTGCGTGGCCTTCGGCGACGACGACCAGGCGGCGTGCGCGACGTGCGGCTGGCTTGCCGACGACCACGCGCCGGAGCAGGCGGAGGCGCCGACGGCCGACGTGATCGCGCTGCCGCGGCGTCCCGCGCTGCGGCGTGCGTCCTGACTCAGGCCGACTTGCGGGAGCGGCCCGTCCGCTTCTTCGTCGCCTTCTTCGCCGTGCCCGACGCCTCGGCCGCGGGCGGGAGCTCCTCCTCCTCGTCGGGGTCGGCGTCATCCGCGTCTTCGGCCCCGCCACCCCCGCCACCCCCGCGACCGGCACGCTGGAGGCTCGCCTCGAGCGCGGCCATCAGGTCGAGGACCTTGCCGTCGTCCTCCACCATCGGCTCGGCGACAATCTCCTCCCCCGCGGCCTTGCGGTCGATGAGCGCGACGAGCTCCTCACGGTAGGTGTCGCGGTACTTCTCCGGGTCGAACACCGCCTCCAACGCCTGCACGAGCTGCTTCGCCATGTCCATCTCTCGCTTCGTCGGTTCCTCGACCTCGACGTCCTCGGGGAAGAGGTCGTCGGTGGCGAGGACCTCGTCGGCGAAGCGCATCGTCTCCACGCACAGCACACCGTCGAGCGGGCGGTGCACCTCTCCACCCCGGGAGTACGGCGCGACGCTGTACGAGCAGTACTTGGAGCAGCCCGCCAT
>JBKJJI010000278.1:0-4806 GCA_046598115.1 Acidimicrobiia bacterium
CTCGTCTGGCTCGACGGCGGTCTCGTCGACGCCGACAAGGCGCGGGTCTCACCGTTCGACCACGGCCTCCTCGTCGGCGACGGCGTCTTCGAGACCCTCCGGGTGTACGGGGGCGTCCCGTTCGCGTGGCGGCGTCATCACGAGCGCCTGGTGGCGTCGGCAACGGGGCTCGGCCTCGCCGCACCCGACAGCGCCACGCTGCGACGCGCGGCCGACGACCTCCTCGACGCCAACGGCCTCTCGGAGGCCCGGCTCCGGATCACGGTGACAGGTGGACCGTCCCCGCTCGGGTCGGAGCGTGGGACGGGTGCGCCGACCGTGATCGTGGCGGCGACGGCGATGCGGCCCTGGCCGGTCGCGGGGCCGGTCGTGACCGCACCCTGGCCCCGCAACGAGCGGGGTGCCACCGCCGGGCTCAAGACGATCTCGTACGCCGAGAACGTGCGCGCCCTCGCCCATGCGCACGCCCACGATGCCTCGGAGGCGATCTTCCTCAACACCCGCGACGAGCTCTGCGAGGCGACGGGCTCCAACGTGTTCGTCGTCGTCGACGGCCGGGTACGCACGCCGCCCGGGTCCGCCGGCTGCCTGCTCGGCGTCACGCGCGCCCTCGTGCTGGAGCTCGGACCGGAGCTCGGCGTCGACATCGACGAGGCGGTGCTCGCACCCGACGCGATCGTGCTCGCCGACGAGGCCTTCCTCACCTCGACCACCCGAGAGGTGCAGGCCATCTCACACGCGGACGGGACGGCCCTCCCCGCCGCTCCCGGTCCCGTGACCACGCGGCTCGCGGAGGCGTTCAGCGCGCTCGTCGCACGCGACCTGAACCCCTGACCCCTGACCCCTGATCGGCGACGTCCCGCCGTCAGGCGGAGGGCAGCGGCCGCACGTGCACGACGTCGCCGACGGAGACGGTGAACGCAGGGGCGCCGTCGGCGGGGTCGACGATCAGCCGACCGGCTTCGTCGATGTCGCGCGCGACGCCTTCGAGCACCGAGTCGCCGAGGTCGACCCGCACGGCGCATCCGAGTGTGGCCAATCGATCGCGGTAGGCGCGCGGGACGTCGGCGAGGGCACCCAGGTGCCGCCCGAGCCGGTCGAGGAACGCGTCGAGCAGTGCGTCGCGCGTCGCCGGCGCCACCTGACCGCCACGGGCCGTCTCGATGGCGCACGACGTGGCGGTGTCGGCCAGGTCCGCCGGGAACGACTGCTGAGCGACGTTGCACCCGATCCCGACCACCACCGCCGGCGCGATCCCTCGCGCACCCGTCGCGCCGAGGTCGACCTCGGCGAGGAGGCCGGCGAGCTTGCGGTCGCTGACGACGAGGTCGTTCGGCCACTTCAGCCGGGCGACCACGCCCGTCGTGGCCTCGACCGCCTCGGCGATCGCGACCCCGGCGGCCATCGTGAGCACGTGGATCCGCTCGACGGGGAGGTCGACCGGGCGCAGCAGCACCGAGACGAGCAGCGAGGCACCGGGCTCGTCCTCCCACGTGCGGCCGCGACGGCCGCGGCCTGCGTCCTGGTGGTCGGCGACGGCGACGAGCCCGGCCGACGCCCCGCCCCGCGCCTCGTCGAGGAGCCACCGGTTCGTGGAGTCGATCGAGGCGAAGCGGCGGACGGTCCAGCCATCGGGCGGGAGGGAGCCCGTCGGGGACCCCCAGGTAGCGGGGTCAGCGCCCATCGCCCGTAGGATACGGCGTCCACCGGCCGGGCCGACGAGGCGCACGGGCGGACGAGGCGTGGGCGGTCGAGGAGAAGGAGCGTCGTGCTCTCGAAGGTGTTGGTAGCGAACCGGGGCGAGATCGCGGTGCGCGTGATGCGCACCTGTCGCGAGCTCGGTGTCGCGACCGTCGCGGTCTACTCGGAGCTCGACCGCGACGCCCTCCACGTCCGCTACGCCGACGAAGCCTACGCCCTGGGAGGCCAGACAGCCGCCGAGAGCTACCTCAACACGGAGCGGATCCTCGAGATCATCACCACGAGCGGTGCCGACGGCGTCCACCCGGGGTACGGGTTCTTCGCCGAGAACGCCGACTTCGCCCGGGCCGTGTCCGGCCTCGGCGTCGCCTGGATCGGCCCCCCGCCCGAGGCGATCGAGGTCATGGGCGACAAGATCTCGTCGCGCAAGGCCGCCGCCGATGCCGACGTCGCCTCGGTCCCCGGCACCCTCGACGCCGTCCAGGACGTCGCCGAGATCGTGGCGTTCGGCGAGGAGTTCGGCTGGCCCGTCGCCATCAAGGCCGCCTACGGCGGTGGCGGGAAGGGGCTCCGGGTCTGCCCCGACGCCGAGAGCGCGGCCGGTGCCCTCGAGTCCGCGGCGCGTGAGGCCCAGGCGTACTTCGGCCGCTCCGAGGCGTACCTCGAGCGCTACCTCACCAAGCCGCGTCACATCGAGATCCAGGTCTTCTGCGACACGCACGGCAACGCCGTCTGGCTCGGCGAGCGCGACTGCTCCACGCAGCGCCGTCACCAGAAGCTCATCGAGGAGGCCCCCGCGGCCGGCCTCGACGACGCGACACGTACCGCGATGGGCGAGGCCGCGGTGACGGTCGCGCTCGCCTGCGGCTACGTGAACGCGGGCACGGTCGAGATGCTCTACGAGGACGGCGACTTCTGGTTCCTCGAGATGAACACGCGTCTCCAGGTGGAGCACTGCGTCACCGAGGAGGTCACCGGCCTCGACCTCGTCGCCGAGCAGCTGCGGGTGGCGTCGGGTGAGCCCCTGTCGTTCACGCAGGCCGACGTGGAGCGCCGTGGTCACTCGATCGAGTGCCGCATCAACGCCGAGAATCCGGCGAAGGGCTTCCTCCCCTCACCCGGGACGATCACCGCGCTGCACCTCCCCACCGGGCCGGGTGTCCGCTGGGACGGCGGCTACGAGGCGGGCGACACCATCTCGCAGTACTACGACAACCTGCTCGGCAAGCTCGTCGTGTGGGCGCCGGACCGAACCGCAGCGATCGCCCGGATGCGCCGGGCGCTCTCGGAGATGACCGTCGAGGGGATACACACCACGATCCCGGCGCACGAGGTGCTCCTCGCGCATCCCGACTTCGCGGCGGCGACCCACTCCACCAAGTGGGTCGAGACCGACTTCGACACCGCTGCCTTCGCCGCGACGGGCGTGCCCGACGGCGCGAGCCCGGCGCCCGACGGCGCTGGCGCCGACGATCTCGTCGAGCGCACCGTCCCGGTGGAGGTCGACGGCAGGCGCTTCTCAGTAAAGGTCTGGTTGCCCGACGCCCCGGCGACCGTAGTCTCGGTCGGCGGAGCGTCGGCGGGCAGCGCAGCGCGGCGCCCCGCGCCCGCCGCGAGCGGCCTCGGCGGCGGCGCGACCGACGGCACGATCACGGCGCCGATGCAGGGGACGATCGTGAAGCTCGTCGTCGCCGAAGGCGACACCGTCGAGGCGGGCGACGAGATCCTCGTCCTCGAGGCCATGAAGATGGAGAACCACCTCAACACCGACCGCGCCGGGACCGTGCAGGAGATCCGGGTCGGGCCGGGCGACACGGTCGGCACCGGTGACGTGCTCGTCGTGATCGCCTGAGCCGAGCACCACCCGAACGCGAGCTCCACGAGCACCCGGGCGAAGGGGATCGTCGTGACCACCCTCCTCTGCATCGACACGTTCACCCGGGAGGCCTTCCGCGGGAACGCCGCCGGTGTGTGCCTGCTCGACGATCCCGACGCGTTCCCCGAGGCGCGCATGCAGGCGATCGCGGCGGAGCTCCGCCTGTCGGAGACGGCGTTCGTCGCCGCGCAGGGCGACGGGTACTCGCTGCGATGGTTCACCCCGACCCAGGAGGTGCGGCTGTGCGGGCACGGGACGCTCGCCGGCGCGCACGCGCTCTGGTCGACGGGCGCGCTCGCTCCCGACCTCCCGGCGTGGTTCTCCACCCGCTGGAAGGGTGACCTCGTCGCGCGGCGCATCGATGCCGCGCCGCGCGCGACCGTCGCGGTCGACTTCCCCGCGGCCCGGTCCTCGCCCGTCGAGATGCCGCCCGGGCTCGACACGGCGCTCGGCACACCGATCGTCGCCGTCGGACGCAACGACCTGCACCACGTGGTCGAGGTCGCCGACGAGGACACCGTGCGCGGCCTGGCCCCCGACCGCGTGCTCCTCGCCGAGATCCCCGATGTCGAGGCAGTCACCGTCACCGCCGCCAGCGCGGATCCCGCCTACGACTTCGTGAGCCGTTACTTCGCGCCCCGCCACGGCATCGTCGAGGACCCGGTGACCGGCAGCGCCCACACGAGCCTCGGGCCGTGGTGGGCCGAACGACTCGGCCGCACGGAGCTCCTCGGGCACCAGGTGAGCCACCGACCGGGCGTCGTCCGGGTCCGGGTGGGCGACCCGGCGCCGGATCGGGTCACGCTCGAGGGTGACCTGGTGACGGTCTGGCAGGGCACGCTGCTCGCCTGAGCACCCCACCCCGGAGCACCCCACCCCGGAGCACCCCACCCATGAGCACCCCTCCGGGCACCCCGAATCAGGACGCGGCGTCGGCGAGGGACTCCGAGAGCGTCGGGTGCACGAGCAGGCTGTCGATGATGTCGGTGACGGTGAGGTTGTTCGTCACCGCGACCGCGAGCACGCCGATGAGCTCGGCGGCGTTCTGACCCACGATCGACCCGCCGAGCACGACTCCCGTCGCGGGGTCGGACACGATCTTCACGAAGCCGCGCGGGTCGCCCTTGATCAGCGCTTTGGCGTTCGCGCTGAACGGCACCTTCGTCACGCGGATCTTGCTCCCCGACGCGAACGCCTCCGCCTCGGCGAGCCCCACGCCGGCGATCTCC
>JBKJJI010000295.1:0-3426 GCA_046598115.1 Acidimicrobiia bacterium
CGCGGATCGAGAACATCGAAGCGATGCGCCCCACAGGTCTTTCCTGCCCGATGGTCCTGCTCCGCTTGACTCGGCATCGGCGAGCGGAGCAGGACCATCGAGCAGGAAAGACCTGCGGAGCGCATCGCTTCGATGTTCTCGATCCGCGAATCGCCGATCGCGGTGACTCCGGCGTCGAGCAGCACGCTGGCGATCTCGGGCAGGCCGAGCATCGCCTTGGTGACGCCGGTGACGGCGATTCCTCGAAGGCCGAGTCGCTCCACGAGTGTCGCGGCGTTGTGGCGGATCCGATCGAGCCGGATCTCCAGCCGCGGTGCGGTCATGTCGCGGCTGCGACCAGCTTCGACTCGAGCTGCGGGAACGCACGTACGACCATGTCGACGAGATGGTCCGGGGACCGCGTGAGTGCATCCGTTGCGGGGATGCCGAGCTCGCTCTCGTAGAGCGCGATCGCAGCCGAGACTTCGGCGTCGGTCATGTGTTCGTGGTTGATCGTGAGGCCGATCACCGACGTGTCGGCGAAGGTCTCGATCAGCGTGATCTCGCTGGCCGCGGTCGGCATCGGCAGGTCGGGGAAGTCGCCGAGGCGCTCGCGTGCGGGTGCGTGCTGGAGGATCACACCCTGCGGTCGGCTGCCTCGGAGGATGAAGCTCGACGTCAGGTACGCGGGATGGCTGAGGGCACCCTGGCCTTCGATCACGATCACGTCGGGGTGCTCACCCTCGAACGCGTCGACCACCGCAGCCTCCATCTCGCCCGAGCAGAACTGGCACGGGATCGCGTCGAGCGCGACGCCGTACCGGGCGCCCTGGATCAGCCCCGTCTGACCGGTCCCCACCAGAACGGCCTTGATCCCGCGGTCGTTGAGCGCCTTCGTGAGGATCGTCGCGGTGGTGCGCTTGCCGATCGCACCGTCGGTGCCCAGCACGGCGATGCGTGGGCAGGTCACGGAGTCGATGCGTCCGCTGAACATCCGGAGGTCCTGCTTGTCGCGTGGCCGCCGCACGTCGAGGATGGTCACGCCGCTCGCCGCGCTCGCGGCGGCGAACTCCACGTCATCGTTCAGGAACTGGTGCAGGCCGTTCACGACCCCCATCCCACGCCTGATCGCGTCGAGCAACACCGTGCGCTCTGCCGGCGAGAGCATCCCGCTCGAGGGCGCGACACCGAAGATGAGGAAGTCGGGGACGTACCCCGCGTCGTCGATGGCCTCGGCGAGATCCGCGCAGATCGGGATCGAGTTGGGCTTGTCGCCGAGCACCGCGCCGGCGTCGAGGCCGGACTGCTCGCTGTCGATCACCGACAGGATCTGGTACTTCTCGGAGTGCCGGACCAAGCCGTTCGCAGTCTTGCCGTCCATCGCGCCGAAGTTGCCTTCGCAGTAGACGACAGCGGTCGGAACGTCGCAATTGCTGGAAGGGGACGGGGACATGGCGCTCCTCGAGTAGGGCTCAGAGGAGGCAACCGAAGGGGTCCGGCCTGTTGGCAACCGGATATAGGAGAGGTCCCCGCTAAGTGGTGACGGAGATCCAGTCTACCGCGGGAACGATGTGACGGCGCGTGGCGCGCGCGTGCTCTACCGTGCGGCGATGCGTCATTCCGCACCCGTCGGGGGCACGTTCGACCCGGCGTTCGCGGCGGTGGCCGACGCGTTCCGCACCAACTTCGCGATCGACGAACCCGATCTCGGAGCCTCGCTCTGTGTCATCGCCGGTCGGCGCGTCGTCGTCGACGTGTGGGGCGGGTGGACGGACGCGACGCGGGTGACCGAATGGCAGCGCGACACGCTCGTCGACACCTACTCGGTGCTCAAGCCGGTCGCGGCGGTGCTCGCGCTGCTGCTCGTCGAGTCGGGCGGTCTCTCGTTGGACGCGCCGCTTGCCGGCATCTGGCCTGCGCTCGCCGACGAGCACAAGTCGCGTCTCTCGCTTCGCCAGGTGCTCGCGCATCGGGCCGGGCTCCCGGCCGTGCGGGCCACGCTCGATCCCGAGGCCATGTACGACTGGGACGGCATGTGCGCGGCGCTCGCCGACTCCGCCCCGTGGTGGATCCCGGACACGGGGCACGGCTACCACGTGAACACGTTCGGATTCCTCGCGGGCGAACCCGTGCGGCGTGCAACCGGGATGCCGTTCGGTGAGGCGTTGCGCGAGCTGATCACCGGACCGCTCGACCTCGATCTCCACGTCGGCCTGGCCGACGACGACCTCGGACGCGTCGCCGACATCGACACTCCGTCGTTGCCACCCCGGTCCGGAGCGGAACCCGACGACGACGCACCGCTGCCCGAACCGACGTTGCCCGATCCCGACGACGAGCACGCGCTGATGCTGCTGCACGCGTACTTCAACCCGCCAGGGCTCTCCGGGATCGGGGTGATGAACACGGACGCGTGGCGCAAGGCCGCGATCCCCTCCACCAACGGCCACGCCACGGCCCGGGCCGTCGCTGCCTTCTACGACGCGCTCCTCCCCCGTGCGCACGAGCGGCTGCTCGGTGCCGCGCTGCTCGACGAGGCGACGTCGACGCACTCGGAGGGCGACGACATCGTGCTCGGGCGCCCCACCCGCTTCGGCCTCGGGTTCTCGCTACACCAGGACGGCCGACCGGTCGGCGTCTCGCCCGCGTCGTTCGGGCACTACGGGTACGGCGGTTCGCTCGGGTTCGCTGATCCCGATGCTGACGTCGCCTGCGCGTACCTCATCAGCCGACCCGGCGACCGGTGGCAGAACCCGCGCACGGTCCGGATCGTCGACGCCGTGCGCAGCTGCCTCTGACGTGCCCTGAGCAGGTCCCGGCCCGCTGGTCCGGGCCTGGAGCGGGGTGTGAGGATCATGCGTTCACGATCGTTGGCGATAGCGCTGGTGGGGCACCCGAGGGTTTCGCCGGCCCGAACGACTTCTGGCACACGCACAGCGCCAACGGTGGTCTCTGCATCAAGGACGGGATCGTCGTCGGGTCCGAAGATGTCTCCGAGGACGAGTGCACGGCCCGAGGTGGGCGCAAGGTCGGCCTCAAGGGCGTCTACATGGTGCACAACTGGGTGGTGCCCAGGTGGGAGTGCTCCTGGGGCGCGTTCGCGGGCGAGTGCCCCGAGCTGGGTGGCTCCCCGGGCAAGGACGCATTCTCCTGATCGTTGCTCGCCCTGCGAGAAGTCAGGAGTCGCGGGGAGACGTGACCGGAGGTCGCGACGGGAGCGCGGCGAGGATGCGCGGCACGAGCCAGTCGGCCGCGATGTCGGCGGCCTCCGGCGTGAGGGGCACGCCGTCGCTGCGGGCCTTGACCCCCTGCACCGTCTCGGCCCACGTTCCGTCGGGGTCGAGGTAGGCGTTGAGGTCGATGAACGTGCGGCGGGCCGGGTCCGCCGCCACGACGTCGGCGACGACGCGGTTCCATTCGTCGATCCAGACCTCGTTGAACCCCGAA
>JBKJJI010000192.1:0-6409 GCA_046598115.1 Acidimicrobiia bacterium
CGCGAACTGCCCACGGGGGAGCTCGAAGGACACCTGCTCGACGACCGGGTCGCCGCCGTAGGCATGGGTGACCCCGGAGGCGACGAGCACGGGTTCCTCCGGCGAGCCGGAGGAAGGCGAGGAGGCCGGCGTGCGGGGGTGTGCGGAGGAGGCGATCCCCAGAGTATAGAATGAGAGTCGTTCCCGATAAAGCCGACCGAAGGAGCAACCGTGCCGCGTCGCAGCGCCTCCCCATCCCATCTCAGCGCCTCCGCATCCCGGCGCCCCGGCGGCGCGATCGTTCGTGCGGCCGTCCTGGTGGTCGCGCTCGCCGCGGCGGCGCTTCCCGTGACCACGTCGGCCGGAGCCGCCGGGGCGACCCGGGACCCCGGCGCCAGGGAGGCGTCCCTCCGGGTCGCCGCGGCGTTCTTCCCCCTTGCTGCCGTCGCCCGCTCGGTGGGCGGCCCCCGGGTCCGGGTCGACGACCTGACCCCGCCGGGCGTGGATGCCCATGACGTGGAGCCGACGACCGACCAGGTCGACGCGTTGCTCGACGCCGATCTGGCGGTCGTGCTCGGTGGGTCGTTCCAGCCGGCGATCGAGCGTGTGGCCGAGCGGCGCGACGGGCCGACCCTGGTCTGGCAGGACCTCCTCGACGGGGCCGCCGCGCGCCGGGTCGACGAGGACCCGCACCTCTGGCTCGACCCGGTGCGGTATGCCGACTTCGTGTTGCGCATCGGCGAGCGGCTCGCGCACCTCGACCCCGATCACGGAGCCGGCTACCGGCGCCGGGCCGCGAGATTCGCGGCCGAGCTGCGCGACTTCGACACGGCCACCGCGTCGGCGCTGACGGGTTGCACCCGCGACGTGATCGTGACGAGTCATGAGGCGTTCGGGTGGTTCACCGAGCGCTACGACCTCCGCGAGGTCGGTGTGACACGTGGTTCGCCCGACGCCGAGGCCGATCCGAAGCGCATCGCGGAGCTCGCAGATCGCGCCCGCCGTGACGGGACGACGACCGTCTTCACCGAACCGCTCGTATCGGACCGGGTGGCGCGCACGCTCGCGCGCGAGGCGGGGGGCTTGCGGACGGTCGTCCTCGACCCGCTCGAGGGACTGCGCGGCCGCCGGGGCGAGGTCGGTGACGGTGACGAGGTGCTGCGGGTGATGCGGCGCAACGTCGAGCGGGTCGCCGCTGCTCTCGACTGTCCCTGACGCGTCACCCCGCCCGAGGCGGTCGGCCGACGCCGCGGAGGCGTCGTCCGCCCACCACGGCGAGGCCGACGCCGACGCCGAGTGCGACCATGACCGTGCCGCGGGCGACCGCGGGCGCGAGCGTGGTCGGGATGCCCGAGCGCGAGAGCGCCGCGACGTCGGCAAGCCCGCCCGCGAGCGCGACGAACAGCCCGGCGACGAGCACGGGTGGGGCGGCCCGATCGAGGCCACGCCGGAGCACCGTGACGAGCGCGAGGAGCGCGAACGCCGCCGCGCCGATGGCGTACACGCTCGCGCCGAGTCGCTCCCCGGTCCCCAGGGTGGTGCCGCCCCAGCTGCCGACGACGTGGAGCGCCTCGCTCGCGACCACCAGGCCCAGCGCCGCCGCGACGATCCGTTCGTGTCGACGCGCGCGGGCGCTCCAGGCGAGGGTCGCCAGCACCAGGGCACCGGCGAGCACGACCGCACCGACGAGCCAGGGCCAAGGCGACGACGCGGGCACCCACCGGACGTCGCCACGGGCGACGATGCGCGTCGCACCCCGGCGCAGCTCGATCTCGAACCGCTGGATCAGGTGCGCACGGTCCGGGTCGCGCGCGACCACGGGGGGATGGGCGCGGCCCATCCAGTGCGCACGGTGGTCGTGCCACCGCGCGGTCCGTCCGTCGTCGACGCGTCGCCAGCGGGGCGCCGCCATCGGATCGGCGATCGCGGGGACGGGTTCGCTCGCCTCGTCGAGCCGGAGGGTCCGGTTCAGAGAGGTCGCGGGGGAGCGGACGTTCTCGAAGACCCCGCGCGGTCCCACCCGCAGGTACGGCTCGCCGTCGTACCCGAGCACGACGATGTCGGTGCTGCCATCGTTCGTCAGCTCGAGCCGGGTCCCGAGGTCCACGGGGCGCACCGCGAGGCCGGGAACCGAGGGCTCGACGGAGTCGATCAGGGTCCGGTAGTTGCTGGGCTCGATCCCGCCCACGCCGTGCGCCGCAGCCGGCGACGCCGCCGCCGTGACGACGATGGCCGCGAGCGCGAGGCCCAAGCCACCCGACCGAAACCCTCGCAGCGCCGCCCGCGTCGACATCGTCATGCGCGCGGGGACGATACCGGCGTGCCCCCGGAGATCAGGAGTCGCATCTTTCCATGTGTTCGACGCGGCCTGTCGCTCGACTGCTCGGCGTGCTCGCGCTCGTCGGCGGTCTGACGCTGGCGACCGCGGCACCGGCGTTCGAAAGCTGCGTGCGTTCTTTGGTGCCGGAGGCCAGGCGTTCCCCTACTTCGTGATGCTCGATGCAGCCGGCGTCGTGGTGGCACGCGCCGAGGGCGAGCTCGGGAAGGCCGCGATCAGCGAGGCCGTGACGAAGCTCGCCGCGGGCGAGCCGATCTTCCGGATCGTCTGAGCGCCCGCGGCGGCGACTGCCGCGTTCGTGCCCGTCGCGTTCGTGCCTGTCGCGTCACCGGCAGTCGCGGCATCGACCGACGAGGTCGATGCGGTGGCCGTCGGTCGTGAAGCCGGTGGCGCGGTCGATGTCGGAGACCGCCGCGTGGAGCGACTCCTCGAGTCGGGCCGAAGCGGGCACGTCCTCGACCGAGCCGCAGATCGCGCACACGAGGTGGTGGTGGTGGTCGCCGGTGAGATCCTCGGTGAGCTCGAAGCGAGCGTGCTCGTGGTTGGTGACGATCCGGTGCACCACACCCGCGTCCTCGAGCACGACGAGGGTCCGGTAGACGCTGCTCTGGGCGAGACCATCTCGGACATCGAGGATCTCGGGGATGGTGAGCGGGCGGGTCGCGTCGCGGAGGATCTCGATGATGGCGGAGCGGTTCGCCGTCATCCGCTGGTTGACGCGCCGGAGTCGAGCGACGACCTGCTCGGCGAGATCGGGCGCCACGGACGTGAGTGTACCGTCGCTCGGGATGGATCCGACCGAGCGCTTCACCGCCCTCGTGCAGCGTCCTGCGAGCGAGCTCGCGCTCGCCGAGGCGGCGCTGTGCATCGCGGCCCGCGATCATCCGGTCGACGTCGACGCCCACCTCGCAACGATCGACGCGCTCGCGGCGGAGGCGCCGGGTCCCGATCTGCTCGCCGACTACCTGTTCACGACCTGCGGGTTCGCCGGCAACGCCGTCGACTATCTCGACCCCCGGAATTCGTACCTCGACGCGGTGCTCGAGCGTCGAGTGGGCATCCCGATCACGCTGAGCGTCGTGATGATCGAGGTCGGGCGTCGGATGGGCGTCATGATCGAGGGTGTCGGGATGCCGGGGCACTTCCTCGTGCGAGAGCCCACCGGCACGTACGTCGACCCGTTCCACGGCGGCGCCCGTCTCGACGAGGAGGGATGCCGGCGCCTCTTCGCGACGATGCACGGTGCAGCTCCGTTCCGTGCGGACTTCCTCGCTCCGGTCGACGGCCGGTCGATCCTCGCCCGGATGCTGGCGAACCTGACCCGGTCGTTCCTCGAGCGGCACCCGCGCGACGCCCTCTGGACGGTGCGCCTCCGGTTCGCGATCCCGGGTCTGTCGATCGCGGAGCGCCGCCACGATGCCACCGTGCTCGGCACCCTCGGACGGTTCCGAGAGGCGTCCGAGCATCTCGATGCCCTCGCGACGGGAGCCGACGCCGCGACCGCGGAGGCGCTCGGTCGAGAGTCCGCCGCCTACCGCGCACGCGCGAACTGACGCGCCGGCCGACGACCGACTCGGGTGAGGTGAACGTGGACGACGACATCACCCCGATGTTCCCGCTCGGGAGCGTGCTGTTCCCGACGCGGGTGCTCCCGCTGCACGTGTTCGAGCCGCGCTACCGCGCGCTCGCCGAGCACTGCCTGGCCGGCGATGGAACGTTCGGCGTCGTCCTCATCGAACGCGGGAGCGAGGTGGGCGGAGGCGACGTGCGCTTCGATGTGGGCACGCTCGCCCACATCGTGCAGGCGCAGCGCTTCCCCGACGGCCGCCTTGCGCTCGTCGCGGTGGGTGCTCGCAGGTTCCGCGTCAGGGAGTGGCTCGACGACGACCCCTACCCGCGTGCGCGACTCGACTTCCTCGACGACGAGCCCGCCACAGAACGGCCCGCCACCGAGCGGCCCATCGCCGGTGGGGGCCGTGACCCCGAACCGGTCGTCGAAGAGGTGCGGATGCTGCTGCGCCGGGTACTCGTGCTCCACGCGCGGCTCGGCGCACCGATCGACGACGTCGAGGTGGTCCTCGACGACGATCCCGTGCGGGCGTCGTACGAAGCCGCGGCCGCATCCCCGATCGGGCCGCTCGACGCGCAGGCGCTCCTCGAGGTCGACGACGCACGGGTGCGTCTCGAGCGGCTCGCCGCACACCTCACCGACGAGATCGAGGTGCTCGAGTTCCGGCTCTCCGACGGCGGATGAGGTCCGGCGCGTACGCTCGGGTCGTGGAGCACGCAGCCGACGCCGCCGACGAGTCGACCACCCCGGGAGCCGATCGCGATCTCGCGACGCTCGCGACGCTCGAGCAGGACCTCGCGAGCCTCGAGGGCGAGCTCGACCGGATCGACCACACCGAGACCAGCGATCTTGGGCAGGGCGATCTTGGGCGGGGCGATACTGGGCGGGACGAACCCGGGTCCGACGAGTCCCGGTCCGGCGAATCCGGATCCGGTCCTGATTCGTCGGCCTGAGCCGGCGGCCCGACATGGCCTCCGTCCGGCTCCGGCTGTTCGCCAGCGCGCGTGAGGCGGCGGGCTGCGCCGCCGACACGGTCGACGCGGCCACCCTCGGAGCGGCGCTCGACGCCGCGCGCGACCGCTACGGCGAGGGGTTCGCGGCGGTGCTCGCCCAGGCTCGGGTCTGGATCAACGGTGACGAGCCGGCCGACGGCGAGGCCACCGTGCTCGTGGACGACGACGAGGTCGCGGTTCTGCCACCGGTGAGCGGGGGCTGACTCCGCCCCCCGTTGTCGGGGTGCTCGTCGGCCGCTCCGCGAGGGCGGACGTGCGCGCTAGGAGAGCTCGAGGTCGATCACCCGGGCGCTCGAGAACCGCTTCGCGACGTCGTCCCAGTCGACGAGCTCCCAGAAGGCGTCGACCCACTCACCCTTGCGGTTCTCGTACTGCAGGTAGAACGCGTGCTCCCACATGTCGAGCACGAGCAGCGGCGGGCCGCCCTGCCCCACGTTGCCCTGGTGGTCGTAGACCTGCTCGACGATGAGGCGGCCGCCGAGCGGCTCCCACGACAGGGCAGCCCAGCCCGAGCCCTGCACGTTCATCGCCGCCTCGGTGAGCTGGGCCCGGAAGGCGTCGAACGCTCCCAGGTGCTCGTCGATCGCCGCCGCGAGCTCGCCCTCGGGGCGTCCGCCACCGTCGGGCGAGAGGTTGCGCCAGAAGATCGAGTGCATCACGTGGCCCGACAGGTGGAACGCGAGGTTCTTCTCGAGCTGGTTGATGGCGCCGAAGTCGCCGCTCGACCGGGCCTCGGCGAGGCGCTCGAGGACCGTGTTCGCGCCCGCGACGTAGGCCGCGTGGTGCTTCCCGTGGTGCAGCTCGAGGATCCGTCCCGCGAGGTGGGGTTCGAGTGCGCCGTAGTCGTACTCGAGATCGGGAAGGGTGTACTGCGTCATGGGGTCTCCTCGGGGGTCGTCCTGCGCCAACGCCGCGCGGTCGCCAGGTGTTCCGGGGCGTCGGC
This sequence comes from Acidimicrobiia bacterium, assembly GCA_046598115.1. Classification (GTDB taxonomy): domain Bacteria; phylum Actinomycetota; class Acidimicrobiia; order IMCC26256; family PALSA-555; genus DASUAO01. The sequence goes on from JBKJJI010000192.1 coordinate 5,844, forward strand.
CGGACGCGCTGGTAGCCTCGGGGTGATGTCGCAGACGCACCCGAGGCGCGCCGACGTCTACGTCCAGGCCGAGTACCTGCAGGAGCTCGACGCCAAGGACCTCGACACGCTGCGCGCCATGCACGCCGAATGCTCCGAGGTGGAGACCGAGATCTCCTATGTGCGACGGCTGGCGCAGGCCCGCATCGACATCGTCAAGGCCGAGCTCGACCGTCGGGCGTCCGGCGGCTCGGTGGGCGACCTCATCTCCGCGCTGCCGCAGATCCTCGCCGACCCCCCGCCGCGCCCACCCGCGGTGACCAGCCGGCTCCCGCGGCACCTCGGTCCCGCGCCGGCGATCGAATGGAGACGCGGGCTCGAGTACCTCATCGCCGACGCCACGCTGGTCGACCTTCCCGGCCTGGCCGAGGACGATCTCCGTGAGAACCTCGAGCTGCTGCGCCGACTCGAGGCCGAGACCTCCGATCGGCGCCGCCAGCTCCACGGTGTGATCGACCGCCTCGAGCAGGCGGTCGCCGCGCGCCACGCCGTGGAGCTGGCGGCGCCGATCGGAGGTCTCGGCCTCG
>JBKJJI010000080.1:0-6025 GCA_046598115.1 Acidimicrobiia bacterium
CACCGGCTCGGGCCTCTGGCTGGCTGAGGTCGTCGCGACCGTCGGGTTGCTGCTCGTCATCTTCGGGCTCGCCCGCTCCCGGCGATCGCACCTCGCGCCGTTCGCGGTGGGGGCCTACATCGCGTCGGCCTACTTCTTCACGTCGTCGACGAGCTTCGCCAACCCGGCCGTCACCGTCGGACGGATGTTCAGCGACACGTTCGCCGGCATCGACCCGTCGTCGGCGCCGGCGTTCATCGGCTTCGAGCTCGTCGGTGCCGTCGTGGGGATCGCACTCGTCGCGGTCCTGTACCCGACGATCCGCGACCACGTCGCCGATGTGGTCGTGCCGCACCCGGTGGAGTCGGGCGAGGAGTAGCGGACGCGCCCACCCGGGTCCTTCGGCCCTTCCGCGCGGCATCGCCCCCGGCGACACTCGGTGCGAGAAGACCTGCCGAGATGGGACGGTGGCGCGATGCGCACGAAGACCAGAGCGCAGTGGATCGTGGCCGCGGTGGTGCTCTCGCTGACGGTCGTCGGTGCGGGCCCGGCGATGGCGGCGAAGAAGAAGCCGAAGCCCGAGAGCGCCACCAAGGACATGGTGGTCGAGCTCACCGAGCTCGCCGCGAAGAAGGCTTGACCGGTCAGGTTGCGAGTCGGGCCGTGAGCTCACCGACACCGTCGCCCGTGAGCTCTGCGAGCGCGACGCGCCGGCCGCTCGCGGCGAGGATCAGGGCCTCGGCTGGACCGCGCACCTCAGGGCCCTCACCGAACGTCCAGTCGACGTCGGTCGCTCGCCACGTGAGGCCCTTCATTCGCTGCTTCGACTTCAGGAACCCGCCGATGGTGGGGAGCCCATCCAGGGCGGCGACGAGCCGCTCCGCAGGGATCGCGCGCGGGCGACCGAGCGGACGACGGATGTCCTGGTGGTGGACGAGGTGGTCGATGAACCCCTCCAGGTCGGAGATCCGCTTCGCGATCCCCTCACGGGTGTGCTGCGCCGCGACCGCAGTCCACGCGGCGCGGATCTCGGCCGCGCTGTGCGCGGACCCGTACTCCCGCGACGCCTCGAACGACGCCTTCGACACGCTGCCACGGTTCTTCGCCACCTCGACGAGGATCTTCCCGAGAGGCGTGGTGTGTCCCACGATCATGTGCGACACGACATCACGCACCCGCCACCCCTCGCAGAGGCTCATCACGTCGAAGTCGGTGTCGCTGAGCTCGCCGAGGGCGCTCGCGATGTCTCCCGACTCGTCCCAGAGCAACCGGTCGTACTCGTGCTGCATCCTCATCACTCCTCGCCGACTGGCTTCGATCATTGCCGGAACGATCATGGTCGTCCATGGCCGCTCAGCGTGGGTGGCCGTCGACCTCCGGAAGCGCCCAGAACGGCCCTGTCAGACCGAGACCGTCGAGGATCGCCTGGTTCTGGGCGCGAGCGTGCGGCCGCCAGTCGAGCTCGAGACGGTCGTGCCACCACGCATGGGCGAGGTCGCGCAGGGTGCCGACGGGGATCGTCGCGCCCGGCGCGCGTCCGTCGAGCCGGCGGTCGACGTGCTCCTCCGACCGGAAGAGGTTCATGGTGCTTCATGTGAACGCGATGTCGTCCCACCAGTGCGCAGCCGGGACGAGGCAGTGGAACAAGAGGTTCTCGTCGCTTGCCCGCCCCTCGCGGACGTCGACGACGATCATGTCGCCGCAGTCGGGACAGGTCGAGTGGATCCTGCCGTCGACGTGCAGCGCGGCGCAGATGCCGAACGCGTGCCAGGCGCAGTTCCCGTACCACGAACGGCGGTCGGCCTCCACGCGGTGGGGAGTGGGGACGGCCGAAAACGGGTTCACCATGTGGAGCGCGGCCGAGCCGGGGAAGAGCACGAGCGCGTGCGCATCGTGCAGGCGCTGCCACGCGGCCGTGACGTCTCGCACGGATTCACCGCATGCCCCGGCGACATCATCGACGGTCGGGGCCCGACCGAGCGTCACGAACGCGTGATACGTCGCATTGCGAACGATGAGGTCCAGCTGATCCATGCTCACCTGCGCCGGCGGCGGGCTTGGGCCTGCTCGCGTTCGGCCTGCTCTGCCACCTCGGCCCGGAGCCCCTGCCACGACGCGAGGCGCTGGGCCGCGAGCGTGCCGTCGGCAACCGCGCCGCGCACCGCGCAGCCCGGCTCGGTGTCGTGACCGCAGTTCGTGAACTTGCACAGGAGCGCAAGCGCAGCGATGTCGTCGAACGACTCCTCGACCGTCGTCGTGTCGGCCGAGAGGCCGACCGCTCGCACGCCCGGCGTGTCGATCAGGCAGCCGCCGACGGGCAGCAGGTGCAGCTGGCGTGACGTGGTGGTATGGCGGCCCTTCGCGTCGCTGCTGCGCACTTCGGCAGTGGCGGCGACGTCCTCGCCGCACAACGCGTTCGCGAGCGTCGACTTCCCGGCGCCCGACTCGCCGACGGCCACCATCGTCGTGCCGGCGATGCGAGCCTCGAGCGCGTCCATGCCGGCGCCGGTGGGCGCCGACACCTGGAGCACCTCGAGGCCGGGATCGATCTCCTGCGCCGCGGCGACGACCTGGTCGAGGTCGTCCGCGAGGTCGGTCTTGGTGAGCACGAGGATCGGGAGGGCGTCGGCGTCGCGCGTCTGGGCAATGAAGCGTTGGATCCGGCCGGCCCGTACGGGGCGGTCGAGTCCGCACACGATGAGCACGAGGTCGACGTTCGCCGCCACGACCGTCGGCGCGCCGGTCGAAGGGTCGAGGCGCGCGAGGAGCGAGCGGCGCGGGAGCAGGTCGAGCACCGAGTCCCCGTCGGCGAGCACCCAGTCGCCGACGGCGAGGGGAACCACGGCAGGGCGGAGGCGGAGGTGCCGGGTCTCGGACGCCAGGGTCGTGAGCACGGCCACGCCGTCGTGGCGGATGACGCGACCCGGGTCCGAAGGCAGCGCGCGCTCGTCGACGAGCGCCTGCCAACCCCGGTCCCATCCGAGCGCGACGAGGTCGGCGCTGGTACCAGGGTTCGCTGTGCTCATACGGCTGCCTCGGGACGGGGAACCAGTCTGACGCACCGGCGCGTGTCCCGGCGCGTACGGTCGGCGTCATGCCATGCAGGATGCTCGCCGTCGCGCTGGTCGTCGGCGTCGCGGTGATCATGGCGCACGATCCTCCGAGGGCCGTGGCGCGGTCGATCGATGCGAGTATCGGGTGCGGATCGGCGGTCGCGCGCGTCGGTCCTGGGGGAACCCGAGGCGCGACGACCCCGGTCCTGCTCGTGCACGGCTTCGCCGGCCGCCCCACCGACTTCCGGCGGACGCTCAACGGGTACCCGAACCTGCTCGACACGGTGCGTGCGCTCCCCGGCGCCGCGGTGTTCACGTTCGACTACTCGGCCCACTCCCTCGAGTGGGTGACGGATCCCGCCATCGGCCCGGCGCTGGCCCGCGCGATCGACTGTCTGTCGATCGCGTACGCCCGGCCCGTGATCGTCGTGGCCCACTCCATGGGCGGGCTCGCGGCGCAGTACGCCCAGGGCCAGGTCCTCGGAGGTCGGTCTGTCGCGAGTCGGCTCGCGGGGGTGATCGCCATCGGGACGCCGTTCGACGGCGCGCAGTTCCTCGGCGTCGACGGCGGTCCCAGCGCGTTCGTGTTCGACCGGCTCCGGGACGCGGCGCTGGGGGTGTGCGACGATCCGATCTCGGCTCGGCCGCGGAGGAGCTTCTGTGACCTGATCGGCGCAACCGACACGCAGGCGGTGCGCGCCATGCGGAGGGGATCGCCGAAGCTGCGGGCGCTGCCGGATTGGAACCCGCGCGTGCGCATCGTCGCGATGGCCGGCGATGTCGTGTTCAGCGTCGGCGCGTTCGGCGCGAACCAGGACATTGGGATCGGCGACGTGGCGGTCGGCGTCGACTCCGCGACCGCAGGCGCCAGCCCCGGGACGCGGCCGTTCGTCGCGCGGTGCCGGGAGTCGCTCGTCGATGTCATCGACGTGTTCGACGCGTCGCCGTGCGCGCACGCCAACGAGGTCGCGAACCGGCGGATCGTCGAGCAGGTGGGCGATCGGGTGCGCGACGCGCTCAGGCGGTCGGTGCGGTGGGCGCGCTGAATCGGTCCTCGAGCCGATAGAACCGCAACGGGGTGTCCCAGAGCACCGCACGTCGGTCGGCCTCACCGACGTCGTGGATCTGCTCCAGGAACTCGTCGACGGCGCCCGGGAACTCGGCGTCGGGGTGCGGGAAGTCGCTCGCCCACACGACGTGGTCGGCGCCGACGCGCGCGATGGTCGACGCGGCCAGCACGTCCTCGGGGTCGGAGGAGATCACGCACTGCCGGGCGAAGTACTCGCTGGGCGTGAGCGAGAGGTCGGCGCACTCGGTGTCGAGCATCCAGGCGCGGTGGTCGTCGAGACGGGCGAGCCAGTAGGGGAGCCAGCCCGTGCCCGACTCGAGGAACGCGACGCGCAGTGCCGGATGGCGCTCGAGGACACCACCGAGGATCAAGGCGACCATCGCGGTCATCTGCTCGAGCGGATGCGAGCACGCGTGACGGGCGGCGAAGCCGGTGAAGCGGTCGGAGCCGATGGTCGTGCCCGATCGCACCCCGAGCGCCTCGTGCACCGCGAGCACGGCACCCGTCTCCTCGAGCGCCTCGTAGAACGGTGTCCACGACGGGGCGTCGAAGTAGTCGCCGCCGAAGTGGTTCGGGCGGATGAGCACACCTGGCAGCCCGAGTCCGACCGCGCGGTGCACCTCGGCGGCGGCGGCCGCGGGGTCACGCGAGACGACGCCGATGCCGGCGAGGCGCGTCGGCTCGGTGTCGCAGTAGTCGGCGATCCAGTCGTTGTACGCGCGACACGCGGCCGCGGAGCCATCGGCGTCGAGCTCGGGGATGAACGGGACGAACAGTCCCATCGACGGGAACAGCACCGCCGCGTCGATCCCCTGCGCGTCCATCGCGCGCAGGTAGGAGGGGGCGTCGAACCCGTGGTCGAGCTGGTCGCGTAGCAGCTCGAGGTCGCCGCACATCTGGAACGGCGTGGTGGATGGGAGGTCGAACACCTCGGTGCCCGGAGGGGCGAACTCCGCGAAGACGTGCCCGGGCTCGACGACGTGGCCGTCGGCGTCGAGAACCGGGAGGCCGTGCTTCATGCGCGCAACCGCTCAGACGATGCGGCGGGCGGCCATGCCGCCGTCGAGTGGGATCACGGAGCCACTGAGGTAGGTGGAGCGGTCCGATGCCAGGAACGCGACGAGGTCGCAGACCTCCTCACCCCGACCGATGCGTTGCATCGGGTTCGCCGCGGCGATCTGGGCCCGCAGCTTCTCGGGGTCGGGGGCCATCGCCGAGAACTTCATGAACAGCCCGGTGTCGGTGGCCGACGGGGCGAGGAGGTTCACGCGCACGTTGTCGGGCGCGTGCTCGATCGCGGCCTGCTTGCAGAGATTCACGAGGGCGCCCTTCGCCGCGCAGTACGCGGCATGGCCGGGGTTGACGATCAGCCCGAGCGTCGAGCCCATCGCGATGACCGAGCCGCCGCCGGCTTCGACCATGTGCGGGATCGCGGCACGCATGCAGAGGAAGGGGCCCTTGAGGTCGACGTCGAGGACGTGCTGCCAGTCCTCGTCGGTGAGGTCGACGAGCGGGGTGACGTTCTCGATCGCCGCGGAGAGCACGAGCGTGGTGATCGGCCCGAGCGCGGCTGCTTCCACGACCATCGCGTCGACCGCGGCGCGGGACGTCACGTCGCAGGTGACGGCGAGGGCCTGGCCGCCGGCTTCGACGATCGCCGCGGCCGTGGCGGCGGCACCGTCGGCGTCGATGTCGGCGACGACCACCGTCTGGCCCTCGCCGGCGAGCCGGTGCGCGATCGCGTCGCCCAGCCCGGAGGCGCCGCCGGTGACGATCGCGACGGTCATCGGTAGACCGCCAGTCCGCCGTCGGCGGGGATGACCGCGCCGCTCACGTAGGCCGAGAGGTCACTCGCGAGGAACAGCGCGATGCGGGCGATGTCGTCGGCGGTGCCGAGTCGCCGGACCGGGATCGTGCGCTTCAG
>JBKJJI010000181.1:0-6573 GCA_046598115.1 Acidimicrobiia bacterium
GGAACCGGCCGCGGAGCCGCGTGGTTCTGGCGACCGTGCTCATCCTCGTACCCCTCGCGTTGTTGATGTTCTGGACCAACTTCGGCCTCGCGCTCGCCTACGGACGGCTGTGGTCGAACAACTCGCCTCCGTCGGTCGTGTCCGGTTACCTCGGCTTCCAGCGCGGAGTAAACAACGCGCTCGGGCGAGCACCGATCCCCCTGGAGCAGCTCCCCGCGCTCCCCGGTGGCGGCTCGCCGGCAGGGCGAATCGTCGCGATCGGCGACTGCGAAGCGTTGTACGTGCACGACGGCATCTCCCGCGAGGCGGCGAAGTCGACTGCCCATTGGAGACCGGTCGAGCTGAGCGCTCATGCCGGACACCGAGTCCTAGACGTGCAGTTTCCCCGTGCTCCGGTCGGGACGCGGCTGCCGATCTTCACTGCTGGCAACGACGAGGATCCCCAGATCCTGTTCGTCGAGTACCTCCCGGATGAGCGCATCGGGTTCGTCTTCCGGGGAACGGGTGAGCTCGACGGCCCGCTGCGCCGGATCGACGAGCCGATCGACTTCGACCGCACCTACCGCCTCGACGTCTACCCCGACTGGCGGCTCGAGACCCTCACGGTGATGCTCGACGACGTCTCGCGGAGCACCTTCTACTTCTACGAAGGGACCGACTTCCGGGTCGGTCGCAACGCCTTGTTCCCTGGAGTCGAGCCGACGTTCGCGGGGCCGATCCGTCAGCATCGCGTGACCACACCGCTGTGCCACACACTGCTGTCCGACGCAGCCGCGGGATGACGAACCGGCCGACCGACCTCGCTGTGGCTCGCGTCCGCGCCGCGCTCGTGGCGGCCGGCGTGGAGGGCGAGGTGCGCGAGCTGGCCGACAGCACACGGACCGCGGCCGACGCCGCTGCTGCGCTCGGCTGTGAGGTCGCGCAGATCGTGAAGTCGCTCGTGTTCCGAGGGGTGCAGACCGATCGTCCCGTGCTCGTGCTTGCGAGTGGCGCGCACCGCGTCGACCAGACGGTCGTCGCCGCCACTCTCGGCGAGCCGATCGAGCAGGCGGTGGCGGCCTTCGTCCGCGAGCGGTGCGGCTTCGAGTTCGGCGGAGTCGCTCCCGTCGGCCACCTGGAGCCACCACGTGCGTTCGTCGATGAGTCGTTGTTCGAGCACGGTGTGCTCTGGGCCGCCGGCGGCAGCCCGCACGCGGTCTTCGAGCTGACACCCGACACGCTCGTGCGGATCACCGACGGAACGGTCGGGCCGGTTCGCTGACACCCCCGGTAGGCTGGGCCCCATGAGCGACATGAAGCCCCGCAGCCGAGACGTCACCGAGGGGATGGAGCGCGCGCCGGCGCGGGCCATGCTGCGCGCCGTCGGGATGGGCGACGACGACTGGGACAAGCCCCAGGTCGGTGTCGCGTCGAGTTGGAACGAGGTCACGCCCTGCAACATGCCGCTCGACCGGCTCGCCAAGCGGGCCAAGGAGGGCGTACGCGACGCCGGTGGGTTCCCACTCGAGTTCGTGACGATCGCGATGAGCGACGGCATCGCGATGGGGCACGAGGGGATGCGCGGATCCCTCGTCTCGCGCGAGATCATCACCGACTCGGTCGAGTGCATGATGCACAGCGAGCGCTTCGACGCGATGGTCACGTTCGCGGGCTGCGACAAGAGTCTCCCCGGGATGCTCATGGCCGCGGCCCGCCTGAACCTCCCGGCGGTGTTCGTCTACGGGGGGTCGATCCTCCCCGGGAAGCTCGGCGCCGAGGTCCTCGACATCGTGAGTGTGTTCGAGGCGGTCGGTGCGTGCGCCGCCGGCACCCTCACCGAGAACGAGCTCGGCGAGATCGAGCGGAACGCCTGTCCGAGCGAGGGGTCGTGTGCCGGGATGTTCACGGCCAACACGATGGCCGCCATCGGTGAGGCACTCGGGATGTCGCTCCCGGGCAGCGCATCGGCTCCTGCGGTCGACGGCCGGCGCGACGACTTCGCCTACGAGAGCGGGCGAGCAGTGATCCGCCTCCTCGAGCTGGGCATCCGTCCCCGCCAGATCCTCACGAAGGAGGCGTTCGAGAACGCGATCGCCGTGACCATGGCGCTCGGCGGCTCCACCAACGCGGTGCTGCACCTGCTGGCGATCGCCTTCGAGGCGGGCGTCGAGCTCGACCTCGAGGACTTCAACAAGGTCGGCGCCAGGGTGCCGCACGTCGCCGACATGAAGCCGCACGGCCGCTTCCACATGACCGACCTCGACCGCGTGGGCGGGGTGCCGGTCGTGCTCCGGATGCTGCTGGAGGCGGGGTTGTTGCACGGCGACGCGCTCACCGTCACCGGCAAGACGATGGCCGAGAACCTGGCCGACCTCGCGCCGCCCGGCCCCGACGGCACGGTCGTGCACCCGCTCTCGGACCCGATCCACACCCAGGGAGGGCTCGCGATCCTCACCGGCTCGCTCGCGCCGAACGGCAGCGTGGTGAAGGTCGCCGGGCTCGACGACCTGCGCTTCGACGGCACCGCTCGTGTGTTCGACGGCGAAGAGCTTGCGATGGAGGCGATCCTCGGTGGGGCGATCAACCCCGGCGACGTCGTCGTGATCCGCTACGAGGGTCCGAAGGGCGGACCGGGGATGAAGGAGATGCTCGCCGTCACCGGCGCCATGAAGGGCGCGGGACGCGGGGTCGACTGCGCACTCGTCACCGACGGCCGCTTCTCCGGCGGCACGCACGGGTTCTGCGTGGGGCACGTCGCTCCGGAGGCCGTCGACGGTGGCCCCATCGCGCTCGTCGCCGAGGGTGACCGCATCGTGATCGACGCGGTCGAGCACACGATCGAGCTGATGGTCGACGAAGCGACGCTCGCGGCGCGTCGCGAAGATTGGAAGCCGATCGAACCCCGGTACACCTCGGGGTTCCTCGCGAAGTACGCGCGGCTCGCCCAGGGTGCCGACGTCGGCGCCATCACCAACTTCTGAGCCGCTCGGTCGCTGACGCCGCGTGCCCGAGATCCTCGAGGCCGAGCAGGCCCGCCTCCTCGTCGAGGAACGGGCGCTCGGGCGCGCGATCGCCTCCGTCGACGCGCCCGACGCCTGGTACCTGAAGCGGGGCCTGACCCCGCGCGGCGTCCGGCGTGCGCTGCCGGGGCGCACGATCCTCGCGGCCCGTCGCCGGGGCAAGCAGCTGTTCCTCGACACCGACGCCGACGGCCCCGTCGTCGGCCTGCATCTCGGGATGAGCGGTCGCGTCGTCATCGACGGCGATGCGGCCGGTGACCCGCTCCTCTACGCCAGCAACCGGGACGTCCCGGAGTGGCACCGGTTCGCCGTGCGGTTCGTCGACGGGGGTCGTCTCTCGCTGCGTGACCCGCGCCGGCTGGGCGCCGTCGAGCTCGACCCCGACGAGGACCGTCTCGGGGTCGATGCGATGGTGCTGGGGCTCGCGCACCTCCGGTCGGTCGTCGCCGGGTCGCGTGCGCCGCTGAAGGCCGTGCTGATGGACCAGGCCCGCATCGCCGGGCTCGGCAACCTGCTCGTCGACGAGATCCTCTGGCGATCCGGGCTCGACCCGGCGCGGCGGGCCGACACGCTCGACGCCGGTGAGCAGGTCGGGTTGCACCGGGCCATCCGCTCGACGCTGCGGATGCTCGGGAAGCGCGGCGGATCCCACACCGGCGACCTGATGCCCGCGCGGGAGCCGGGCGGGCACTGCCCCCGCGACGGGGCGCCGCTCCAACGCCGTACGGTGGGAGGGCGCACGACGTACTCGTGTCCCGTGCACCAGCAGTGAGCTCGGTCATCCGGGCGGGCGCACGGCCGCGAAGTACCGGTGACGCCACGACGAGCAGGAGCGCGCGATGAACCAGACGGCCGCGCACCAGCCGGTTACCCGCCAGACGGTCACTCGGCGCCTACCGACATGGATGCTCGCGCTGATCGTTCCCGTTGTCGCGGGAGCCGCGGTGCTCGTCACCGTGCTCACGTCCGGCGACGAGGCGAGCGCTCCGGTCGCGTCCCGGGCGGCGGTCACGATCGAGGACTTCACGTTCGCTCCGGACCCGATCGAGGTGCGGGCGGGAGACACGGTCCGGATCGCGAACGTCGATGGCGTCGAGCACACGCTGAGCGCCGACGACGGGGCGTTCGACTCGGGGATCATCGAACGGTCCGGATCGGCGAGCATCGTCGCCCCGGATGCCGGGACCTACACGTTCACCTGTCAGATCCACGCGAGCATGACCGGCACGTTGGTGGCGTCGTGAGCCGCCGGACGGCGCTGCTCGCCGTCGGCGCCGCGGGCGTCCTCGTGAGCGGGTTCATCCACTACTACCTCTACTTCGAGGGTGGCTACCGCGGCATCGCCCCCGACGAGGTCCTCGGTCTCACGATCAGCCGCTCGTTCGCGCTGAACGCGATCGCCGGGCTCCTGCTCGCCGAGGCGCTCGTGCTCGCGATCCGATTCACGCGGCGCACCGTGCCGGTGGCGCTCGCGGGCGCCGGGTTCGCCGGCGCGACCCTCGTCGCCTATGGCCTCAGCCGCACGACCGGACTCCTCGGGTTCGAGGACGACCAGACCAGCGTCGAGGCCGTGGTTGCCGTCGGCGCCGAGCTGGCCGCGCTCGGGTCGCTCGGGTGGCTGCTGCTCGCCCAGTTGCGGATCGGGCGGCGGCGCTCGGCGGGCGCGGCTCCGGCCTGACCGGTCTCGGCCTGATCGGTTGGGGCCAGACTGGTCCCCGCCTGACGGGTACAGATCGGGTGCACCCTGACACACAGGGGGTGGGCCCCGCGATCTTGTTTCATGCCTTGCCTCGGGTCCTGAGATGCGTCAGACTGTCCCTCTGATGTCACGCCTCAGCGCCCACCTCCAGGTAGTCGTTACGTAGCGCACGCCCGCTCTCCGCGCGCGTGCGCCACCGCCCCTCGCTCCAGCGAGGGGTTTGTTGTATCCAGAGCCCTTTTTCACCCCTGAACAAGAAGTGAGCATCCGATGAAGATCACCGGCGCACAGGCGCTCATCCGCAGCCTCGAGATGGAGGAGACGGAGGTCATGTTCGGCCTCCCCGGCGGCGCGATCCTGCCCGTCTACGACCCGCTCATCGACTCGTCGATCCGCCACATCCTCGTGCGCCACGAGCAGGGCGCCGGCCACATGGCCGAGGGCTACGCACACGCGACCGGCCGCCCCGGCGTGGCGATGGTCACGAGCGGCCCGGCGGCCACGAACGTCGTGACGCCGCTCTGCGACGCCTACATGGACTCGATCCCGCTCGTGGTGATCACGGGCCAGGTCCCGTACTCCGTGATCGGGACCGACGCCTTCCAGGAGTGCGACACCGTCGGGATCACGATGCCGGTCACCAAGCACAACTGGCTGGTGACCGACGCGGCCGACATCCCCAAGATCGTGCGCGAGGCCTTCCACGTCGCGACGACGGGCCGCCCCGGCCCGGTGCTCGTCGACCTCCCGAAGGACATCGCGAACCAGGAGATGGAGTGGTACTGGCCGGACGCGGTCGACCTCCCTGGGTACAAGCCAACGCTCAAGGGTCACCCGAAACAGATCAAGGACGCAGCGCGGCTCATGGGTGAGGCGCACCGCCCGGTGATCTACGCCGGCGGCGGCATCCTCAAGGCCCGCGCGGCCGAGGTGCTGCGGGAGCTCGCGGAGCTCACGGGCTTCCCGGTCGTGACGACGCTCATGGCTCGGGGTGCGTTCCCCGACGACCATGAGCTCGCGCTCGGGATGCCGGGGATGCACGGCAACTACACCGCGGTCACCGCGATGCAGAAGTCGGACCTCCTCATCGCGCTCGGTTCGCGCTTCGACGACCGCGTGACAGGGAAGCTCGACGGCTTCGCGCCCGATGCCAAGATCATCCACCTCGACATCGACCCGGCCGAGCTCGGCAAGGTGCGTCGCCCCGACGTGCCGATCGTGGGCGACTGCCGTCATGTCATCACCGAGATCGTCAAGGCGATCCAGAGCGACAAGGCGAAGTTGGCCGCGGGCGACGGCGACGGTCCGCAGCGGTGGCCGTCGCTCGACGGGTGGCATCGCCAGCTCGCGGACTGGAAGGAGCAGCACCCGCTCCACTATGAGCAGCTCGACGACGGTCCGCTCAAGCCCCAGTTCTGCATCGACATGCTGCGCGACAACACGCCCGACGACACGATCGTCGCGTCGGGTGTGGGTCAGCACCAGATGTGGACGTCGCAGCGCTGGAAGTTCAACCACCCGTACACGTGGGTGAACTCGGGTGGGCTCGGCACGATGGGCTTCGCGGTGCCGGCGGCGATCGGCGCCAAGGTCGGGAAGCCCGAGAAGCTCGTGTGGGCGATCGACGGTGACGGCTGCTTCCAGATGACAGCCCAGGAGCTCGTCACCGCGAGCGCGGAGCGGATCCCGGTGAAGATCGCGATCCTCAACAACGCGTACCTCGGCATGGTGCGCCAGTGGCAGGAGATGTTCTACGAGGAGCGCTACTCCGAGGTGTACCTGTCGCCTGACCTGCCCGACTACAAGCTGTGGGCCGAGGCCATGGGCTGCGTCGGGATGCGGGTCGACTCGCCCGAGGAGGTGCAGTCGGCCATC
>JBKJJI010000293.1:0-10099 GCA_046598115.1 Acidimicrobiia bacterium
GGGGCATCCTCTATCTGGCCCTCGTGCACCGCGGCACCCACGCCGAAGGGCGCCGGCTGATCTTCCTCGTGCGCCGCGCCGCCCTGGTCACGATCGCCGGGACGCTGCTCGAGCTCCCGCTCCAAGCCGTGATCCTCGACGGCGGCTCCGTCGACGCGATCGCAGCACCCAACGTCTACGGAGAGCTGCTCGGTGGCGGCTTCGGCACCGGCATGCTCATACGCATCCTCGGCGCGGTGCTCATCCTCGCCGGAATGCGCATGCGCCTCGCATCGATCGAGGCATCGGGAGGACCGGCCCTCGAGTTCGGAGACGCCGACGCGACGCTCGAACAGGAGATCGTCGGCCACGGTCACGTCGCCACTCGCACCCGCACCGCCACCCGACCCTCGTCGACGGAGAGCCACCGCGTGCGCGTGGAATCGTCCCCACTCGCGATGGCCGGCGCGGTCGCGCTCGTCATATCGGTCTCGTTGTTCATCGGGCACACCGCATCGACCGAGCCTCGATGGCTCGTCGTCGCGTCCGCGATCGCACACGTGACCGCGGGCGGACTCTGGGTGGCCGGCGTCGCCATGCTGGCAGCCACGCTGTGGCGTCGGCATCGCCGAGGCGCCGAGCTGGAAGCCGCGCTCCTTGCGACCCGCTTCTCCGTGGCCGCTGTCGCTTCGGTCGCGGCCATCGCCGTGACCGGTCTCGCGCTCGGCATCGCGATCCTCGGGGACGTCGGATCGCTCTTCTCGACAGACTTCGGCCGGGTCCTGCTTCTGAAGGTCGCGCTCGTCGGCGTGCTCGTGGCGCTCGGCGCGTACAACCAACGGGTCCTGATCCCGACCCTGGAGGTGCAACGTCGTGGTCGGACACGGGCGGCCGGTCACAAGCTCCGACGGGTCGTCACCGCCGAGGTCGTCACGTTCTTGGCCGTGGTCGCGGCAACGGCGGCACTCGTCGGCTCGAGCTCCACCTGAGTGAGAAGGCGTCCCTCCTCGCTGGGCGTGGTACCTCGGCGACGTTCCTCGCAACGACGTGTCGCACTACGCCGCGCCGGCGCGAGCGACCGTGCTCGCCGGATTGCCGCCCACGTACGTCACCACGATGCAGTACGACCCGATGCGCGACGAGGGGATCCTCTACGCCCTTCGCCTCCTCCAAGCCGGCGTGTCGGTCGAGCTGCATTCCACCGCCGGCACCTTCCACGGATCCCAGGTGGTCACCGCCGCCGCGGTGACCCAGCGCGAGAACGCAGAGAAGCTGGTCGTCCTGCGTCGCGCGCTCGACCTGGACTGATCCGCCGAACACCGACCGGTGCAGCACGCAGAAGCGGCCAAGTTCGAAACGCTCCTGTTCGGACCCAGGTTCAGTCGCCAGAGGCGCCGGCGCTGAACACGGCGCGCAGATCCTGGAGCCCGGCGGGTAGCTCGATGGGCGGGTCGGGGAGCTGCTCGACGCCCCGCTCCTCGAGGACCTTGGCCAGCGCTTCGGGTTCGTCGCTCCACGAGCGGGGATCCCCCATCATCACCTCGTAGAGCTCCACTCCCTCGGGCCCGGCGACGAATGGTCCGAACGCGGCGCCGAGCGGCAGCTCGAGGTGCGTGCCGGGACCACAGACCTCGTCGCCGCAGATGAACTCGCCTGAGAGCACCGTGAGGACATGCGGGCTGTAGTGGCCATGGCGGCGCACGATCATGCCCGGGTCCCACCTCGCGAAGAGGGCGAGATAGAGGGGTTCGACGGAGAATGTGATCCAGCGCTCCCAGACGTGCGACTCGCTCCCGTCCGGGTTCCGCTGACTGCGCACCGCGATCCACGGCACGTCGTTGGGTCCGTCCTGATGCACGATCGTGTGCTCCAGGCCCGTGATGCGGGGGGTGTCGCTGGGGTTGCTCATCGTCGGTGCTCCCAATGGTCGGCTTCGAGGGCGTTGCGCTCGACCGTGGCACAGATCACCCGCGCCGACGGGCTTTGAGCACCACGTCGACGTTGTGCCCTGCCCCGGCTCCGGTCGCCACGTGCCGAGCACGGTCCTCGGAAACCTGCACGTCCCAGGCGCCGTCGAGGGCGGCATGCACGTCGCCCGGCATCACGTAGTCGGCCGGATCGAACCCGTTGTGCCGTTCCTCGTCTGCCCCGGTGTCCGCATGGTGCACGAAGAGCAGGGTGCCGCCGGACGCGACCAGGTCGAGCAACGCGGCGAGCGAACGACCCTGCTCGTGCAGCAGCGCCGGGTACTGCGCGTTGACCAGGTCGAACCGTGCGCCGGTCAGGACAGGATCGAGCACCCCAGCGTGGAGGAGCTGCACCGTCACGCCCGCGTCCGCGATGTGCTCCGACGCCCGGGCGAGTGCGACTGACGAGACGTCGAACGCGGTGACGTGCCATCCTCGCTGCGCCAGCCAGATCGCGTCGGCACCCTCACCGCAACCCACGTCCACCGCCGCACCCGGCGTCAGATCGCCGAGCTCCGCGAGCAGCACGTTGTTCGGGTTGCCACTCCACACCTTCTCGGAGGCCGCGTACATGACGTCCCAGTCGAAGCTGTCAGCAGGTGCATCGGAGGTTCCACGGTCGGAGTCGGTCACGAACTGCATCGTACGGCGACCCGGCGAGGGGTTCCCGTCAACGCATGCGATACGTGACCTGCATCTCTTTCACTCCGTTGATCAGGTCGGAGTGGAGTCGGCGCGGTCGGGCCGCGAGCTCGATGTCGCGCACGTTCGTCAAGAGCGCCTCGAAGACGAGCCGCAGGGAGAGGCGGGCGAGGTTCGCTCCCAGGCAGAAGTGCTCGCCGATCCCGAACGACTGCTGCGGGTTCGGGGTGCGCCCGATGTCGAAGCGGTGTGGATCGTCGAACACGAGTGGGTCACGGTTGGCGCCCGCGTACCACATGATGACCTTGTCGCCCTCGGCGACCATCTGGCCCCCGACCTCGACGTCACGCGTGGCGGTGCGGCGGAAGTGGTGGATCGGGGACTCCCAGCGAAGGATCTCCTCGACCGCACCGGGATCTTCGCGGCGACGTCGGCGACGAAGTCGCAATGGCGGGTGTGCCCAGAAGCCCGGCCCGTCGGACTCTTCGTGCCAGTGGACGGGATCCTCGCTTCGGATCTGATCCAGCCAGGCGTGCGGCTCCGCACGCTCCCACACGGACGCGTTGCTCCTCGTCGCCTGGGTTCGGCGAGCACACCCGCGATCCGCAGGGTGGCCCGGTGCACGTACGCGAGGTGGAGTGCCGCGCGGGTCGGGAAGTAGCGGTAGAGCGTGGCGCGCAGGAAGCCGGCGACGCGGCAGGCGGCGACCATCGTCGCCTTCGCCACCTCGCGCGGGCGCTGCCCGCTCAGGTCCTCTGCCCCAGGAGCCGCCAGCCGACGGTGCGTCAGCCGCGGAACCACTTCCGGCGGACGGTGCGCGGTTCGACCGGGGTGAGCTGGTCGAGTCGAGCGGGCGTCCGCTGGGTCGGGTCGACCATCTCCGGCTCATTACTCCCACCGGGCACGTACAGGGGCGTGTCGCCCCGGAGCGCAGTGTGTCGGTCCCGGCTACTCCGTTCGAGCTCGCCGAGCTCACCGTCTGACGACGCCTCGACCCCGATCAGGTGGTCGTCGGCCTGCGGGAGTGCTCGAACGAGCTCGTTGACCTTGAGCTGGAGCGCGGTCTGCTCGCGGCGCTGCGTATGTTGCAGGACGAACACCATCGTCACCGTCACGCCCGCGCACACCGTGCCGAACGCGAACTGCAGGTCCTGGTCGAAGCCAGTCACCGCGATCGCAATCCACGAGCCGACAACAGCGACGCCCACCGCAATCGCGATGAACGGCCGAGTCGTCATCGCGTTGAGACCGTGCAGGGCCCGGCTCGATCGCGGTCGGCTGGTATCTTGCCCTCCGCTTGCTGTGTCCACTGGACGTCCCTCTCTCCGCGTCGGGGGACCCTGGCCGGGCGCGCCCCGCACGTACATCCATGCTAAGGGCCTCCTACCACCCGGTGATCGGGGAAACGGCGAACACCGCCATAGAACGGCAGGTACGCCACTTCCGGCGTACTCGCTAACTGTCCAACGTCGGACTCGACTGCGGCGGAGATGGAGTCCCTAGCGTCGGCGGCGACGAGGAACGCGGCCTTGCGCCCCGACTTGGTCCAGCGAGTCCAGGCGGACACGAACTCGGCGTGGCTCTGGTAGAGGGCGTCCATCCGCGCGGCCGCGGACGGCACGGTCGGGCAGGACGGGAAGCAGAAGGAATTCCCTCCTATCGACTTCCGCTCAGCGTTTCCGACGGGTGCATCAACGGCAGGTGGTGGAGGACCCCGAGTACAAGCAGCGGTCCACAACATCATCCAAGAGGACAGCGAGCTCCTGGAGCGCCTCACGAAGTCACGATCCGCTACGTCGATCTCGTCGGCTGGCGACGAGCACTGCTCTTCCAGCGCCAGCCCTTGTGAGACATATCACGTGGTAGGCCTCACTCATGACCTCTCCACGCACCGAGCCCATCCTCATCGACAAGCCCCGACCGCACACCACGGTCATCACCCTGAACCGCCCCAAGCGGATGAACTCCATGGCCTTCGAGCTGATGGTGCCACTCCACGAAGCGTTCCAGGAGGTCGGCGCCGACAACGACACCACCTGCGTCGTGCTGACCGGGGAGGGCCGAGGGTTCTGCTCCGGCGCCGACACGAGCAACGACGGCGGCGCACCACCC
Organism: Acidimicrobiia bacterium; assembly: GCA_046598115.1. Taxonomy (GTDB): domain Bacteria; phylum Actinomycetota; class Acidimicrobiia; order IMCC26256; family PALSA-555; genus DASUAO01. The sequence continues at coordinate 4,701 of JBKJJI010000293.1, forward strand.
AACATCGACGGCTTGACCCTCACCCGGATCGCCACGAAGGCGATGTCGGTCCTTGCCGACCTCGTCCCGGCCATGCAGCGGATGCCCCAACCGGTGATCTGCGCGATCAACGGCGCGGCGATCGGTGGCGGCATGTGCCTCACGCTCGGCGCCGACATCCGCATCGCCGGCGAGTCCGCGTACTTCCGTGCCGCGGGGATCAACAACGGCTTGACCGCGACCGAGCTCGGCCTCAGCTTCCTGCTCCCCCGGGCCATCGGGTCGTCGCGGGCCTTCGAGTTCATGCTCTCGGGACGCGACGTCGACGCCGACGAGGCCGCGACGATCGGGCTCGTGTCGCGAGTGGTCCCCGACCCCGACCTCCTCCCTGCGGCGCTGGACCTGGCCGATCAGATCAACGGCTGGAGCACGCAGGGCACGGCGCTCACGAAGCGCACCATGTGGGCAGGCCTCGAGATGGGCAGCCTGCGCGCGGCCATCGAGATGGAGACCCATACCCAGCTGTTCGTGCGCTTGACGACGAAGAACTTCGAGGAAGCGGTACGAGCCCGCAAGGACGGGCGTCCGCCAGTCTTCGAGGACTGAACCGAGCGTCTCGGGCACATCCCCGACCGAGCGGACGACCGCTCAGTCGGTGAGCTGCGTCAGGCGCGTGCGTTCCTCGTCCGAGAGGGCCCGCGGGCGCAGCAGGATCTCCTGCGCGAGCACGAGCGCCAGCGTGCCCGCCTGCGTGCTGATCGAGCCGCGGTAGACGCCGCGATCGCTGCGAGCCTTCAGCGGCTGAAGCTCCATGAGCATCCATTCGTCGGCCCGGATCGGTTCGTGGAACCAGACGCTGTGGTCGATGCTCGGTCCACCGGGAGCGAGCCCGGGGACGTCGATCTGGCCGAACCCGGACCCGAAGTCCGACACGTAGGTCAGCACGCAGGCATGGACCACCGGATCGTCCGGAAGCGGCTGCGAGGTACGGACCCAGAGGCAGTCCGAGAAGATCACCCGGTCCCCCTCGAGGCGCGTCCTCGTGACCTCGCGGGCATCGACGAACATCGCCGGGTGCCGCGCCGTGAGCCCCTCGGGGTCGGGCCGGCCACCGCGAGGCACGTCGTCGAACGTCGGCCCGTCGGCAGGGACGTGGAACGACGCCAACATCGAGAAGATGACCTCGCCGGCCTGGACGGCACGCACGTGCCGAGCCGAGAACGACCCACCGTCGCGGTCGCGGTCGACCTCGAAGATCACCGGTCGATCCACCATCCCGGGCCGGAGGAAGTAGCCGTGCAGTGAGTGCACCACCCGTTCGGGCGGAACCGTAGCCGCCGCCGCACGCAGCGCCTGGGCCGCGACCTGTCCGCCGTAGAGCGAGGTCCGGACCTTCGCGTCTGGTCCATGGCGCCCGCGGAACAGGTTCGTGTCGAGCGCCTCGAGGTCGAGGAGCGCGACCAGATCGTCGACGAAGAGCGCCGAATCCACCGCCTCACCCATCGCCTCACCCATCGCCTCATCCATCCGGGGCACGGTACCGATACCGCTGGATATCGTGTGCCTACTTCCCGATGTCGGATGCACGCGCGGCTGCGATGAGCTCCTTGGCATCTGCGGCGACGAGGAACCCGGCCTTGTGCGCCGACTTCGTCGCTCGGGTCCATGCGGACACGAACGCGGCGTGGGTGGGATAGAGCGCTTCGATCTGTTCCGGCGTGAACACCACCGTCGACCCGAACAGGAAGCAGAACGAGTTCCCGCCCGTCGACTTCCCGGAGACGGTGGAGATGGGTGCATCGACGGCGGGAGTGCGGATGCCGCCGAGCGCGTTGCCGTGCGCGTCGGTCGCGAAGACCACCGGATTCGTCCCGGTGGTCTCGAGGCGAGGTGCGGTCGGGGGCAAGATGCCCTTGGCAACCCATCGGTTGAGGTGGAAGAAGGCCGCGTCGAGGACGTAGTGCGCCATCCCGGTGTTGATCGGGCCGCCGCAGGTGAAGCGCTCGTTGGGCTGATTGGTGGGGTGCAGCATCGAGTCGAGCACCGCGACGCCGCCCCGACCGTCGCCGGTGTCTGTCGCCTGGATGATCAGCCCGTACTGGTCGTAGTGCGCGGTCCCCGCCACCTCCCACAGCCGGTACAGGTCAGTGTCCGGTTGCCGGACGCCGAGGTTGCTGAAGGCAACGTCGGTCTCGGTCTGGAACACGAGCACGGGCACATCGAGGTCGTCGCGGATGGGAGCGCCGGGAACGCGGCTGTGCACGAGGAAGCCGTCGTAGACACCGACGAGGGGATGGACGGCGTCGATGTAGCCGACGAGGCGTCCTGCCGACTGGGACTCGCCGATCGCGATGAGATGTTCGGGCTTCAGCCCGCCCAGGACCGTGCGGGAGTCGTCGCGGATCGCCTGCCCGGCCTGCGAGAAGATGTCGTTCGCGTAGTCATCCCCCGGGTGCGACAAGCCGGCGTACCGGACCGCATCGCCACGCGTCGGGTCGTCGCCCTTGAGCGCGTCCAGGCCGACGCGTTGCGCCGAGACGCCCACCCACACGAAGCCTTCGCGGATCAGCTCCGTGTGTCCGAGCATCCAGTCGGCGCCCGCGTCGGCGCCGCCACTCACGTTGAGCCACTCCACCACGACGGTCCCGTTGAACCGCTTCGGCTTGATCGGTCGCATCACGACGACGCGGGTCGTGTACGGGGCGGTGGTCGTCGGGGCGACGCTGTGCTTGCCGTCGTCACCGAACGGTGCCGTGGGTTCGTACGCGCTCGCCGTCCCGGCGAGGAAGTACTCCGACTGTTCGTAGCCGACGTCAGCCGGGTCGAAGGACGTGAACCCAGGGACGACCGCCACTCCACCACCGCCGGTCGCTGCGGTGACACTCGGACTCGCCGCCGATGCACCGGCGCTCACGCTGCTGAGCACCAACGCCAGCGAGCACACGCCCACCGTTACCGCGACCATCAGGCCACGAACAGCCGTACGAACATGCATCGCTCCCCCTTGGTGGCGCGTACCAGCGCGTCGTCGACGCTCGCGCTCGGTGCCGATCGTATTGCCTCTCGAGACCGCGTGGCGACGCCCCCGGCGCTTCGATCACGGTCGGTTCCGCGCGGGCTACAAGCCTTGACGGGGCTGGTCGCAGCATGCGAGCCCGTCGCCTGGTCGCGGCTGGCATGATCACATGATGACCGCACCGATCCTCGTGGACATCGCCGATCGTGTCGCCACGGTGACACTCAACCGACCCAGCGCGCGCAACGCGCTCAACCGCGAGCTCATGTACGCCCTCTGGGACGCGACCCTCGAGCTCGGCCGAGATCCCGACATCGACGTGCTCGTTCTCACCGGTGCCGATCCGGCCTTCTGCGCCGGTGTCGACTTGAAGGAGGTGTCGGGCGAGATGGTCTCGACCATCCCCCCTCGGATGCCGGGCAATGGTCCTGAGCGCGACACGAACGGGCTCTACCGATTCCTCCCCGTCATCGCCAAGCCCGTCATCGCCGCGATCAACGGCGTCGCCGTCACCGGCGGACTCGAAGTCGCGCTGCAGTGCACGATCCTCGTCGCGTCCGACCAAGCGCGGTTCGCCGACACGCACGCCCGCGTCGGCATCATGCCCGGGGGCGGCATCACCGTCCTCCTCGCCCAATCGATCGGGCTGCGGCGCGCGATCGAGATGTCGCTCACCGGCAACTTCCTGACTGCCGAAGACGCGCTGGGCCTCGGTCTGGTCAACCACGTGGTGCCACACGCCGAGCTGCTGCCGTTCACGCAACGCCTCGCCGGCGACATCGTGAACAACGACCAGGAATCGGTGCGCCACCTGTTCCAGCACTATCGGCGCATCGCCGGCGCCGCGACCCTCGACGAGGCGCACCTGATCGAGGGCTACATGGCCGAGACGTGGACCCCGGGAACGAGCAACGCCGCTGCGCGCCGAGCAGAGGTCACCGCACGGGGCAGATCGCAAACACGATCCTGAGCTCGGCGCGATCGCGGCTCCTGGCGCGCCCGTCCTGCTCGCGGCATACGCTCTCGCCCCATGGCCCGCCGGCTTCCGGCGACCGGGACGGAGGCGTCATGTACAAGGTGCTGCTCAACGTTGCGAAGGACGTGGGTGCCGACCTCATCGTCGTCGGGAACAAGGGGATGAAGGGGAAGGGTCGAATCCTCGGAAGCGTCCCCAACGACATCGCGCACCAGGCGCCGCGCGCGGTCCTCATCGTCAGCTCGACCTGAGCCCGGCGGCTACCGCCGGAAGTCAGGACCCTCGCGCTATCTCGTCCTGAACGACCAGGTGTAGGACGCAGCGAGCGGCGTACCCGAGAGATCCCTCACGCCGGCCGCGCCACCATCCACCACGACGGCATACGTCGTGTTCGCCGCGAGCGTGGGGACCGGGTCGATGCTGGCGGTGCGCGTCGCTGCGTCATAGAAGACGTTCACGGCCACCAGGGCACCCGTCGAGCCGCCGACACGCAGCCTGATGGTCGCCGTCGTGATCGTCGCCGGGTGCATCGCGTTCGAGAACGTCGCGGTCGCGTTCCAGCCGCGACCGACACTTGTCGCACCGGCCGCGGGCCACACCGAGACGACCCTCGGCGGCGAGACGTCCCGGTAGAGCGCGGTCAGCAACGCTGGCATCCCGGGTGACGCGCTCACCTGATGGACCCGCGCGCCACCGTCGGACCAGCTCACGAACTCGTAGTCATTCCCGCCAAGGCTCTGCGTCGCGGGAGCCGCCACACTGTGTGTGGAGCCGACGATGACGGTGCGCGCGAACGGTGCGGTCGTGGTCGCACCGTCGACGGCGATCTGCAACCCGGGTGGGTTGGAGACGAACCCGAGATCGACCGTACGCGGATCGAGTCGGCGCGTCACGGTCGTCGCGAGCCCGCTGCTGTCGGTCGCGGTGAGCCGCAGCTCGAGATGCGACGGGTACTCGTGGTCGGGAGCGACGATCGACCCCGCCGCGACGCCCGGGAGCTCCGCGTACGGATGGGAATGGCAGTTCGAGGGGCAGTGCAGCAACAGCACCGACCAGCTCAGCGCTGTCGGAGGCAGCAGGCCGTCTTGGGGATCGGTCGCCGTGCCTCGGAAGGTGATCACGTCACCCACGGCCCACGGTGTGGGGATGCTCGGTTCGATGATCTCGGGGACAGGGGCGTTCGGGTTCGACACTCCCGGCGACGACCAGCTCAGCGTGACCGCACCGGTCTCCACCACACCCGAACCATGACGCCAACCATCGACCGCGACCTGATACGTCGTGCCCGCCACCGCCGCGAAGCTCACACTCGACTGGAACACCGCACCCGAGATGTCGTCGTTCGACGCCACCACCGTCAACCCCGACACACCCGAACCCGTATACACCCCCAACAACGTGTCGAAGCTCGAACCACTCGTCGCGATC
>JBKJJI010000273.1:0-2621 GCA_046598115.1 Acidimicrobiia bacterium
ACCGAGGAGACCACGACCGGGGTGCACCGCCTCTACCAGATGTACGAGGCCGGCTCGCTGCTCTTCCCCGCGCTCAACGTGAACGACTCGGTCACGAAGTCGAAGTTCGACAACCTCTACGGCTGTCGACACTCGCTCGTCGACGGCATCTGTCGTGCCACCGACGTGATGCTCGCAGGCAAGGTCTCCGTCGTCTGCGGCTACGGCGACGTCGGCAAGGGCAGCGCGCAGTCGCTGCGCGGCCAGGGTGCGCGTGTGGTCATCACCGAGATCGACCCGATCTGTGCGCTCCAGGCCGCGATGGAGGGCTACGAGGTCACGACGCTCGAGGACGTCGTCGAGACCGCCGACCTCTTCGTCACCACGACCGGGAACCGCGACATCATCACCGTCGACGACATGGCCCGGATGAAGCACAACGTGATCGTCGGGAACATCGGCCACTTCGACAACGAGATCGACATGGCCGGCCTCGCGGCGTACCCCGGCATCGAGCGGGTGAACATCAAGCCCCAGGTCGACGAGTGGGTGTTCCCCGAGTCGGCGCCGTCGGGTGCCCACTCGGTGATCATCCTCGCCGAGGGCCGTCTGCTGAACCTCGGCTGCGCGACCGGGCACCCCAGCTTCGTGATGTCGAACAGCTTCACCAACCAGGTCATCGCCCAGATCGAGCTGTTCACGCACACCGACTTCTACGAGCGCAAGGTGTATACGCTGCCGAAGCACCTCGACGAGGAGGTGGCGCGCCTGCACCTCGACAAGCTCGGGGTGAAGCTCACCACGCTCACCGAGGACCAGGCTTCGTACCTCGGGATCCCGGTACAGGGCCCCTACAAGCCGGAGCACTACCGCTACTGAGCCGGAGTGTCGTAGGCCTGGCGTACGTTCGGCCTCGTGCTGTCGTCGCTGCTGCCCCTCGCGTGCCCCGGGTGCGACCGTCCCGGTCCGGTGTGCGCGGTCTGCGCGGCCGGGCTCGTCCCGGCATCGTCGGCCGGGCCTCCGCTGGGCGTCGACCGGTGGTCGGCGCCGTTCGCGTACGCCGGGGTCCCGCGTGAGCTGATCGCGCGGGTGAAGTACCGCGGCGCGCACGCCGCCGTCGGCTGGCTCGCCGACGCGATGGTCGCGACCCTCGAGCCCCCGGTACCGCAGGTGGTCACCTGGGCGCCCACCACACCGGCACGGCGCCGCGACCGCGGCTTCGACCACGCGGAGCTGCTGGCCCGCGCGGTGGCCCGGTGCCTGCGTCGGCGTGCCCGCCGCCTCCTGGCACGCCGCCCGGGTCCGCCGCAGACCGGGCTGGACCGCGCTGCACGCCTGGTGGGGCCGACGTTCCTCGTCCGGGGTGTCGTGCCGGGTGCCGTGCTCCTCGTCGACGACGTCGCCACCACCGGCGCGACGCTCGGCGCGGCCGCCCTGGTGCTGCGCGGCGGCGGCGCCCACACCGTGGTCGCCCTGACCGCGGCCCGGACGCCCGTTCCGGGGCGATGGGAGGCGGGAAGCCCCGGATCGATGGGGGAATTCGGCCCGTGACGGGCGCTCCCTGCGCTCGTATGCTCCGCGCGACACCCGCAACCGGCCAGTGGGGAGCTGTCAGTGGACGTCGTCGTACGCAGCCACAACATCGAGGTCACGTCGACATTGCGAGCGCTCGCGCAGCGCAAGCTCGGGCGGATCGAGCGCATCGCACCGGATGCGTCACGCGCCGAGGTCGACTTCTCCGACCAGCGCAACCCGCGCGTCGTCGATCACACGCGGTGCGCGGTGACGGTGCACCTCCACCGGGGTTCGGTGACGGCCCGCGCGCAGGCACGCGCGCCGGAGGTCGCGCTCGACCTGGTCGTCGAGAAGCTGCGGCACCAGGTCGAGCGACGCAAGGTGCGCCGCGTCACCCACGGACACGGCGCGCAACGAGCACGTCAGCACGGTCCAGCACGACCCTGAACGGGCCGCCCTGGTCGGCATCGCCGCGCAGGACGGAGTCGAGCAGCGTGCTGGCCTCGGCATCGAGCACCTGCCGGTCGACGACGAGCCACTCGACTCGGTCAGGGTTCCGGCGCGGCGAGCCGGGTACGCCGTAGTTCGTCGGCCGCCACGGGTTCGGGAACGAGTAGATCTCCGCGCGGCGGCTCAGCTGCGGGACCATCGTGTAGACCGCGCTCACGGCGGCACCGGGGGGAACGACCTTGATCGCGGCGCGCTTGGCGTCGATCCGGGTGTCGACCGCCGGCGGCCACCACCCGGCCCCGTACTCGGAGCTGATGGGCGAGGGTCCCCAGGCCATCGTCCCGTACAGGGCGCACCCGAGGACCACACACGGGACGATCGCGGAACGGATCCGTCTGCCGCCACCGAGCCGCCGCGCGCCACCGAGCCGTCGTGCGGTCCACGCGACCCCCTCCACCATCGCCAGCGCGAGCGCCGCGACGGGAAGCGCCGCGTAGTGCGTGGTGATCGTCCGGGTCCACGGTACGTCGGAGATGATGTCGAGGAGGAGCTGCGGCGCCCCCACGAGCACGACGAGCGGTGCCAACAGCGGCGTGAGCCCGAAGGGGAGCAGGAGCTTCCAGGCGAAGTCACCGGAGGCGTCGGAGAACACCCGGCTCGTGATCGCACCCGGGTCG
>JBKJJI010000282.1:0-5818 GCA_046598115.1 Acidimicrobiia bacterium
GTTCAACACGACGTCGGTTGCGCGTCACCTGCGATTCGTACCCTGCGAACGACAACCGACCCTCCCCCCGAGGGACGTCCCAGGAGGACCCCATGCACAGAAGTCACCGACGAGGCAGCACCATCGCCGCGTTCGTCCTGCTCGTCTCGATCGCCCTCGCCTCGATCACGATGTCGAGCGCTGCATACGCGCAGAGCTCCAATGGCATCTCGATCTCCGGCTCGTCGACCGTCGAGCCCATCACCTCGTTGATCGCCGAGATCTACGCCGAGGAGAACCCGAGCGTCGCCGTGCGCGTCGACGGACCCGGGACTGGCGACGGGTTCAAGCTCTTCTGCCAGGGTGAGACCGACGCCTCGGACGCGTCACGTCCGATCAAGGACGAGGAAGCGGCCGCCTGCGCGGCGAACGGCGTCGAGCACACCGAGTTCCCGGTCGCGATCGACGGTCTCTCACTCGTCGCCAACACGTCCAGCAAGCTGAAGTGCGTCGACTTCCCCCAGATCTACGGCCTCTTCGGACCCGAGTCCGACGGCACCTTCGCCACGGCGCAGGCGATCGCCACCGAGCTCGGGAGCACCAACAAGGCGCTGCCGTCCAAGGGATCCGTGAAGAAGTTCACTCCGGGCCCCGAATCGGGGACGTACGACTCCTTCATCGAGATCGGATACCAGTCGCTCCTCGACCAGCGCATCGAGGAAGGCAAGGTCGAGACGGTGACCGACGAGTCCGGTGACGTCACGGCCAAGCAGGCGCTGAACTCGGACGCCCAGTTCCCCAACGACAACGACATCGTCAAGCGCGTCGAAGGCACCCCCGACGGGATCGGGTTCTTCGGGTTCGCGTTCTACGAGGAGAACCGGGCCGACCTGTTGGACGTCGCGATCCTCAGCCCCGAGACCGGCAAGTGCGTGAAGGCGGCCCGCTCGTCGATCCAGAAGGGGACCTACCCCCTACGACGTGACCTCTTCGTGTACTCGAACAACGGCGAGGTCGCTGCCAACAAGGCCCTTCGCGGGTTCCTCGGCTTCTACTTCACCAAGGAGAGCCTCACGACCTGGGTGACCGAGGCCGGGTACGTCCCGCAGCCGTCCGCGACGATCCGCGCAACGATCGCAGCCTGGAAGACGTTGAAGGGTTGACCCGCACCTCGTGACCGCGCTGACCCCGAACGCCCTCACGCAGACCGCGTCGACGCCGTCGTTGGATCTCTCCGGAGATCCGCGGCGGCTCCGGCGCGAGCGGCGGGTCCGCCGAGCGCTCGCGTTCGCCGGTTTCTCATCGCTCGCGGTGAGCGTTGCGATCGTCGCGTCCCTGCTCGGGAAGTCGCTCGAATTCGCGACGAACATCGACCTCGGGTCACTGTGGACACTCGAGAAGTGGTCACCCCGCATCGGCCAGTTCGACCTCGCCACGCTGTTCATGGGGTCGCTCCTCGTGAGCGCTATCGCGATGCTCATCGCGACACCGCTCGGGCTCGGTGCGGCGATCTACCTCGCCGAGTACGCGCGGCCCCGCACGCGACGGATACTCAAGCCCGTCCTCGAGGTGCTCGCGGGCATCCCGAGCATCGTGATCGGGTTCTTCGCAGTCGCGTGGATCGGCCCCGAGATCGTGCAGCACGTCCTGACCGACGCCGATGTGTTCAGCCTCGCGGCCGCAGGCGTCGGCGTCGGCATCCTCGTCACCCCACTGGTCGCGTCGGTGAGCGAGGACGCGATGCGCGCGGTCCCGTACTCCCTGCGCGAAGCCTCGTACGGCATGGGGGCACGCAAGATCTCGACGATCGTGCGGGTCATCATCCCGGCGTCGATCTCGGGGATCGTCGCGGCGCTCATCCTGGCGGTGTCGCGCGCCATCGGCGAGACGATGGTGGTCGCGCTCGCGGCCGGCGCGTTCGGTGAGGCCCGCTTCACGACGAACGCCGCCGACGTCGGCATGACGGTCACCGCTGCCATGGCTTCTCTGGCGGCCGGGACCGACCAGGTCGCGGGAGGCGGTGGCGTCGGTGCGGGACAGGCCTACAACAGCCTGTTCTTCCTCGGGCTGCTGCTGTTCATCGTGACCCTGGCGCTCAACCTGGTGGGCAACTCGTTCGTCAAGCGGGTCCGGGAGCAGTACTGATGTCGGCGCCCGACACCGCCATCGCCCGCAACCTCACGTCCGACCGCTCGCTGCGCGGCCGACGTGTCGACGTGGCCGGGCTCGCCTTCCAGGGGGTGCTGCTCCTCTGCCTCCTCGTGTGCCTCGCGTTCGTGGCCCTGCTCGTGGGAACCGTCATCTCCGACGGATCCGGGGTGCTCGTCGATCGGGGTGGCGACTTCCTCACGTCCAACCTGTCACGCCTGCCCGAGCGCGCCGGTGTCGCCCAGGCGATCTTCGGGTCGGTCGCACTGGCCCTCGTCGTCATCGTCGTCGCCTTCCCCCTCGGCATCGCGACCGCGATCTACCTCGAGGAGTACGCGCCCGACAACCGGGTCACGAGCATCGTGCGCCTCAACATCCGCAACCTCGCCGGCGTGCCGTCGGTGGTCTACGGCCTCCTCGGCCTGGCGGTGTTCGTCCAGCTCCTCGGGACCGACCTCGGGAACGGCGGCGGTCTCACCGGCGGACGGACGCTCATCTCGGGTGGTCTCACCCTCGCCGTGCTCGTGCTCCCGATCGTCATCATCACCGCGTCCGAGTCGCTGCGGGCGGTCCCGCAGTCGCTCCGAGAGGGCGGCTACGGGGTCGGCGCCACCAAGTGGGAGGTCACTCGCCGACTCGTCATCCCCAATTCGTTCGCGGGGATGCTCACGGGAACGGTGCTGTCGCTGTCGCGTGCGATCGGCGAGACCGCGCCGCTGATCCTCGTCGGCGCGTTCTTCGGCACGTTCTTCACGACGGGTGACGCCGGGTTCTTCGACAAGTTCACCACGACGTACACCGCGCTCCCGCAGGTCGTCTACCAGTGGGCGACCGATGCGAAGACCGAGTTCAACACCGAGCTCGCCGCTGCTGCGATCCTCGTGCTGCTCGCGATCACCCTCGTCGCGAACCTGGCCGCGGTGCTCCTGCGCAACCGCTACGAGCAGCGCTGGTAGCCGGCGCCTCCGCTGCTACTCCTCTACCCGGGTCGTCTCCGCTGCGGCGCCCGGAGCGCCTCCGCTCTACTCCTCGGGATACCCGAGGTCCCAGTCGAGGATCAGGCGCTCGCGCTCGGCATCGCGGTTGACCCGCTCCCGGTTCCGGCGGAACTGCGGATCGTGCGGGGGCAGGAGCTGCAGCCGGGCCACGGCTCGCTGGCGGAAGTTGTCGATGAGGCGGCCGTCGCCGAAGACGGCGTGCACCTCCCAGTGCGGCGCCGTCGGGCCGAGGTACATGACCTTGACGTGGCCGACGGGAGGAAGGTGCTCGAGCTCCTCGGGTTTGATCGCCATGATGCTCCTGGTTCCGGGTGGTTCGTCCTCGCCCGAGGGTACCCGTCGGTGCCATACCGGCTCAGGTCCGCCCCCCCCGATCGTCAGCCGCCGTCGGGACGCTCCACGAGGGTGGCCTCGAGCGTCGTGCGCGCACCGTCGCGACTGACCACCACCGCCACGGTGTCGCCCGGGCGGTGCTCCCGAACGGCGGTCTGGACGTCGGCCGTGTTGTCGACCGCAGTGTCGCCGATCGAGACGATCACGTCGCCCACCTCTACCCCCGCGCCCTCGGCCGGCGATCCGCTCGTGACCTGGACGACGATCGCACCCTGGGTGCGGTCGATCCCGAGCTCACGAGCCTTCGCGGGCGTGAGGCTCTCGGTGACCACCCCGAGGAACGCTCCCTTCCGGCCGAGGCGCAAGTCCTCGATGATGGGGCTCGCCTTCGAGATCGGGATGGCGAAGCCCACGTTCTGCGACCAGCCCGGGTCAGCGATCGCCGTGTTGATGCCGATCACGCGTCCCTGCGCGTCGAGCAACGGACCTCCCGAGTTCCCCGGGTTGATCGCCGCGTCGGTCTGGAGCATCCCGACGAGCGTGCTGCCCACGTTGGTGTCGACAGTCCGATCCGTCCCCGAGATGATGCCGCGGGTCACGCTGAGGCCTCCCTCGAGTGCGAGCGCGTTACCGATCGCGACGACCTCGTCGCCGACCTGGACGGCGTCGGAGTCACCGAGCTCCACCGCCGGGAGGCCGGTGCGAGCGACCTTGAGCACAGCCAGGTCGGCGGACGGCTCGGTTCCCACCACCACCGCGGACTCGATCTGACCGTTCGTGAACGCGACCTCGATCTTCGATGCGCCCTCGACCACGTGGTTGTTCGTGACCACGTAGCCGTCGTCGGTGATGACCGCTCCGGTCCCCGCGCCGCCGTTGCCGCTGCTCGGGCCGTCGTCGGTGGTGATCGCGACGATGGCCGGCTCCGCCGTCTCGATGATCGAGGCGATGTCGGTACCGCCTGCGAGGGTCGAGGACGGCCGGCTCACGACCGGCACGGCACCCGAGCTCACGACCTGGGTCGTCCCGCCGTCGTCGATCGCCAGCACGAGGCCGCCCGCGGCAAGCGCACCCACGAGGCCGCCAGCGAGGGCGCCGACGAGCACGTCGCGGGTCCGACCGTTCCGACGACCAGTCGCTGGGCCCGGCGGCGGCCAGCTCCCGAGCGCGGGCGCTGGCGCGGGATGGGCCACGGCCTGTTCCGACGCCCCACGCGCGATGGAGGGTGCGTTCGGGGGGGCTGGAGGAGTGCGGGGGGTGTCGGACATGTCAGCTCCGGGGCTCGTTCGGGGTGCAAGACCAGTGGGCGGTCACCGTTGTACTGGCTGGAACGTCGGGCAGGGCGAGAACAGTTCCACCCGACCTCATCTTGTCCGGCTCGCATGAGAGGAACCTGAGGGCGCCCGGGAACTCGACACGCTGACCGGGCGTTCCTACTCCATGATGGATGCATCCCCCCTCCACAACGAAACCAGGCACCACGACACCAGGCCCTCGGACGCCAGGCCTCCGGAGACGACCGACCACCAGACCCCCCCGTGGATGAACCGGGCGCTCTGCCGCGAAGCGTCGGCCGGCACGTTCTTCCCCTCCGACGGGGTGGGCGTCGAGCGGGCCCGGAAGATCTGCGCCGACTGCCCGGTGAAGGCCCCGTGCCTCGAGTACGCCCTCGAGTTCCGGATCGAGCACGGCGTCTGGGGCGGGTGCTCCGAGCGGGAGCGACGCCGGATCCTCCGCCGCCGACGGCTCACCGCGGCCCGCTGACGCTCGGGGGCCGAGCTCCATCAGTCCCAGCCGAACGGTCCGAGCACGAAGTCGGCGACGCGCGGGAAGAGCCCACGGCCAGGTCGCACACCCTCGAGGACGGTCGCGACCCGGTCCGGCGGTGCGTCGGAGACGGCGGTCAGCACCACCCCGTCGGCACCCCAGACCACGACGGTGCCGCTGGCGGTCGCGAACGTGTGCGCCCGGCTCCCACCGACCTCCCCGGGCGAACCGCCGTCGGGGATGCTCGACCAGTCGACGACGCCCGCCTGTTCGAAGACCGACAGGGTGAAGAGCCCGTCCGCGTAGAAGAGCTGCACCGCGCCGTCGGGATGGAGATACCGCCCGAGGAGCCGGAAGCCGGGTTCGAGCCGAGCGGGTCCGGAAAACGACATCGGCACGTCGTCGACGGCCGGCAGCGGCAACGCTGGCGGCGGTTCGGGGACGGCCGGCGAGCCCCCGGCGAGGCGCACCTGGGTGAAGCGGACCGAGCGGACGACCGTGCCGGCGCGGTCGAGCACATCGCGGCGGAGCAGGACGTCGGTCACCTCGTCGACGAAGAAGCGGGCCCGCACGCGCCCGTCCTCGTCGCGGGC
>JBKJJI010000135.1:0-2747 GCA_046598115.1 Acidimicrobiia bacterium
TCCGCGCCCGGCGTGCTGTCGAGGACCTTGCGGAACCGCGGCGTGTCGATCGAACCGGGCGCGATGACGTTGGCCCGCACGCTGGGCCCGTACTCGACCGCGATCTGCTTCGTGAGCAGCACGAGCCCGGCCTTCGCCGCGCCGTAGGCCGCGTACCCCTCCGACCCGATCAGCCCGAGCGTCGACGCAGTGTTGATCACGCTCCCGCCCTCGCCCTCGAGGAGGGCGGGGAGCGCGGCGCGGCAGGCCCAGAAGATCGCCGACAGGTTCGTGGCGATCGTGAGGTCCCACTCCTCCTCGGTGCAGTCGACGAGCCGACCCGACATCTGCACCGCGGCGTTGTTGTAGAGGACGTCGAGGCGGCCGTAGCGGTCCATCGCGGCGGCGACCATCGTGTCGACGTCGGCGCGCTGCGAGACGTCGGCGTGGACAGCGACCGCCTCGCTGCCGTCCTCCTCCATCATGGCGACGGTCTCGGCCGCACCCTCGTCGTTGATGTCGGCGACGATCACGCGGGCGCCGTGCGCCCCGAACAGCTGCGCGGCGGCACGACCCTGTCCGGACGCGGCGCCGGTGATGAGCGCGACCTTGTCGGGGAGCAGCGTGGTGAAGTCGAGTCCGGCCGCGATGGTCACGGCGCCCACCTCGCCACGATCTCGTCGGTCGTCAGGCGAGTGGCGAGCGGTGCCAACGTGTGCTCCACCACGGCGGCCGCGTAGTCGCGAGGGATGCCCGCGACCGCGTCGGTCGCCAGCACGACGCGGTAGCCGAGGTCGACGGCGACCATCACGAGCCCGGTGATCCCGATGTTCACCGACACCCCCGTCGCCACGATCGTGCGAACACCGAGGTTCCGGAGGATCGCGTCGAGGTCGGTGCCCGGGAACGGGGTGAGCCCGTGACGACGTGCCGCGAGCACGTCGGCGGGCTCGGGGCCGAGCTCGGGCACGACCGCTGCCTCCGGGCTTCCCGCGAGGAGGTGGGGATGGCCCTTGGCGATCATGCGCAGCATCGGCGCGTTGTCGTTCGAGCCGGCTCGGTCGGGGCGGAACTCGGCGGTGCAGTGGACGACGCGCGCCCCCGCGGCTCGCGCGGCGGTCGCGAGGTGTGCGACCCGCTCCACGACGCCGAGCGCCTCGACCTCGTCGGCGAGCGCGCGGATCACGGCCGCGTCGCCCACGACGCCCCGTTGCATCTCCATCGTGACGAGCGCCGTGTGCGCGGGGTCGAGGAGCTCCGCCAGGTCGATGGGCACGCGCGGGAGGCTAGGTGCCCGCCCTGCGGTAGCGCACCTGCACCGGTCGCTGCGCCCGGGCGACGCCTCCGAGCTGGCGTCGCCGCGGGGTCGGATCGCGGGTCTCGAGGTGCAGGTCGTAGGTCTCGAGGAGCCGGCGCACGGCGATGCGGATCGCGGAGATCGAGAACCGGGCGGCGGGGCACGAGTGCGGCCCGTGCCCGAACGTGCTCACGAGCTCCTTGGTGGCGACGGGGATCTCCGGCGCCAGGCGCCGGCCGACGTAGTGCGCGGGATCGAACCCCCCGAGGCCGGGCGCCGAGGTCGGGTTGGTCACCGAGAGCATCGTCGTGACGAACGTCCCCGGGTGCAGGGTGTATCGGCGGGTCCCGTCATCGATCTCGATCGGCGCCAGCACCTCGCGAAGGGTGATCGACCGCTGCGCGAGCCGGATCGCGTCGTTGGCGCACCGCTCGAGGAGCTCGTCGTCGCCGGCACGGATCGCTTCGACGAGATCGGGGTGCTGCAGGACACGCACGAGGGTCCAGGCAAGCGCCGCGTAGAGGTTCGACTGGGCGCCGACGTGGAGCATGATCACGTCGCGCGCCGCGCCGACCAGCTGCTCGTCGTGACCGAGGTCGGCGTACGACTCGACCAGCGTCGTGAGGAAGTCGTCGTGGCGCCGTCCCGACGCGACGCGCTCCTCCCAGATCTCGGCCACGATCGCCTCGATCGCGTGCATCGCCCGGCGCTCCCGCGCCCGACGCGTCGCCCAGGTGACGAACCCGGCCGCGGGGCGCACGAACGCCTCGCTCGAGTCGATCCGGTCGAAGTGGCGGACGAGCCGGTCGAGGTAGCGGGGCGATGCGGCTTCGACCCCGGCCCACGACGCGAAGCCGAGGCGGTGCCCGAGCCTCCGGCATTCCGCGAACACGTCGAAACGACCGTCGGCCCCGAGCTCGGCGATCTCGAGGGCGACGGCCTGCTCGAGCGTGTCGAGGTAGCCCTCGACGAGCTGGGCCCCGAAGAGCTGGTGGGGTGCGTTGCGTCGCCCCGCGAGCAGCTCGGGCGGGAGCTTGAACCCGATGAGGCGGTAGGTCGCCAACCCGAAGCTGGCCTCCCGCTCCGGCAGCTCGTAGAGCCGGCGGACACCCTCGGGCGAGAACACGCAGAACAGTCGGAACCCCAATGCATCCACGACGAACGTGTCGCCCAGCCGCCGGCGGGTCGCGGCGAAGAACGCGGTGGGGTCCCGGAGCAGCGCGAGGCCCGCGCCCACGCGGGGGAGCGACCCCGCCCGGCGTGGCGGCATCGGTTCCACCACGGCGTCCCTGGCCCTTCGCACGGCGCGGACCCTACGCGACCTGGTGTGCTGTCAGCGTTCCCGCGCGTGTGGATCGCCGGCGCCACCGATGAGATGTCGGCCTGGCGCTGACGGCAGGAAGTTGACAGCGGTGTCAGCAAACAGCCACGCTGCGGGCCGCATGGGTGAGCAGGAGCTGCGCTACGGCGA
>JBKJJI010000170.1:0-4769 GCA_046598115.1 Acidimicrobiia bacterium
GCCGGAGGTGGGCCCGACGGCCGACCCCGACCGCGCGGCGCGGGCCCACCGGTGGAGCGATCGCGCGGTGTGCGAGGGTCGTTGCCGCGGTCCGAGCGACGGGCGTCGCGGTTGCGCCGGTAGCGGTCGCGCAGCTCGTCCTTCGCCTTGTCGAACGCCCGGTCGACGGCCTCCGGGCGCAGCTTCGTGCGCTGGGGCCGAGTGCGCGCCGACCGCAGTGCGGCCAGGTACGAGAGCCCCGCGGCGAGGAGCACGATGCCGAGAACGAGTAGGCCGGCACCCTCGCCGAGCGGCATGACGCCGAACAGCGCACCGAAGACCCACGCGACCTGGAAGCGCGTCTCGAACCGCGCGAACGCCCGCCCTCGCGCGGCATCAGGTCCGTCGCGTTGGAGGAGGCTGTCGAAGCCGACACGACCGGCCGACGACGCGATGGCGACCGCGATCGCGGCGAGTGCGGCACCACCGACGTTCCCACCGGTGAGCGCGCCCAAGAGCACGAACGCCGCGGCAGTGAGGAGGCAGACGACGAGGATCACCTCCTCGCGCATGTGCCGACGCGCGTACGGAGCGATCAGGTTGCCTGCGAACCCGCCGACCGCGTACGCGCCGAGCACCACACCGAGCAGGAACTTGTCGTCTTTGAACGAGAACGCCGACAGGAACACGATCGTCCCCACGGCGATACGGATCACCGCCATGGCGCTGCCAGCCAGGAGGATGCTGGCCTGGTGGAGCTCCTCGGCCTCGAGCCGCTCCTCGGCAGCGTCCTGCACGACCTGGGTGCGCGGGATGCGCGTCGACACGACCGTCGCCACGACGAACACGATCGTCGCGAGCACGAGCGACCAGCGCGCGTCGAAGAGGGTCTGGACGAGGAACGCGGGCGCCCCGCCGGTCATGCCCGCGATCAGGCTGATGATGGCGAGCCGGGAGTTCGCGCGCACGAGCTCGTTCTGGTCGTCCACGAGCGCCGGGACGAGCGCGGCGCGGGCGACGGAGTAGGTCTTCTGGGAGACGAGCACCCCGAACGCCAGCGGGTAGATGAGCAGCCCCTCCGGTGACGGCTCGATGATGAACTGCGCCATCGCGAGGCAGAGCAGTGCCCGCACGAAGCACGTCGCGACCACGATGAGGCGCCGCCCACCCTTGATGCGGTCGAGGGCCGGGCCCATCACCGGCGCGACGACGGCGAACGGGGCCATCGTGAGGAGGAGGTAGAGCAGGATGTCGCCGCGGGCGGCGTTCGTGGGCTGGGCGAAGAAGAGCGAACCCGCGAGCGACGCCGCCACGCACGCGTCGGCACACACGCTCGCGGCGTGCGCGACCATCAGCCGGGAGAACGGCGTCGGCTCGAGGAAACGGGCGTCGGTGCTCATCTCCAGGCGACGGTACCTCCGGGAGCCGCGTCCGCGGTCACCACTACCATCGGCCCATGGCCGATCCGGAACCCGCGGGGAGTGCCTCGCCCGACCGGTTCCTGAACCGGGAGCTCTCCTGGCTCGACTTCAACGCACGCGTCCTGGCCCTCGCCGAGGACCACTCCCGACCCCTGCTCGAGCGGGCCAAGTTCCTGGCGATCTTCTCGTCCAACCTCGACGAGTACTTCCAGGTGCGCGTCGCCGGTCTCCAGGAACAGGCCGACCTCGGGATCCGTCGTCCGTCCCCCGACGGGCTGGAGCCCGCCGAGGCCGTCCGTGCGCTGCGCGAGCAGGTGCGCGACCTCGTCGACCGCCAGACGACGATCTTCACCAAGGATGTCGCTCCCGCGCTCGAAGAAGCCGGCATCCGGTTCCCCGGTTGGTCCGATCTCGACGACGTCGACCGCGACGCGCTCCGGATCACGTTCGAGGACCGGGTCTACCCCGTGCTCACGCCCCTCGCGGTCGACCCGTCGCACCCCTTCCCGTACATCTCGAACCTGTCGTTGAGCCTGGCGGTCGAGGTCCGCGACCCCGACACCGGGGAGGAGCGCTTCGCGCGCGTGAAGGTCCCCGGCGCACTGCCGCGGTTCGTCGCACTGCCCGATGGTGAGCGCTTCGTCCCCCTCGAGCAGCTCATCGCCGCGCACCTCGACCGGCTGTTCCCCGGGATGGAAGTGGTCGCCCACTACCCCTTCCGGGTGACCCGCGATGCCGATTTCGAGCTCGACGACGAAGCGGAAGACCTCCTCGAGGCCATCGAGACCGTCCTGCACCGGCGCACGAAGTTCGGCAACGTCGTGCGGCTCGAGATCGACGCCACGATGTCCGACGAGGTCGTCGGCGTCCTGTGCCGTGAGCTGCAGATCCCCGACGGCGCCGTCGTCACCATCGACGGCCCGCTCGACCTCACCGGGCTGTGGGACGTCTGCGCCCTCGATCGTCCGGAGCTCAAGGACGAGCCGTGGGCGCCGACGACGCCCGTCGAGCTCGCCGAGGTCGGTGGCGTGCCGACCGACCTCTTCCGTGTGCTGCGCCAGGGGGATGTGCTCGTCCACCACCCCTACGACTCCTTCACGACGTCGGTGGAGGCGTTCGTCCGCCAGGCGTCGCGCGACCCCCGCGTCCTCGCGATCAAGCAGACGATCTACCGGACGGCCGGCCCGGAGAGCACGATCGTGAGCGCCTTGGCCGACGCAGCACGCGACGGCAAGCAGGTCGTCGCGCTCGTGGAGCTCAAGGCGCGCTTCGACGAGGAAGCCAACATCGAGCGGGCACGCGTGCTGGAGGAGGCCGGCGTCCACGTCGTCTACGGCCTCGTCGGCCTCAAGACCCACACCAAGATCCTCCTCGTCGTGCGCCGGGAGGAAGACGGCGAGATCCGCCGCTACTGCCACGTCGGCACGGGGAACTACAACCCGCGGACCGCGTCGCTCTACGAGGACATCGGACTCCTCACGACCGACGAGGACATCGGCGCCGACCTCACCGAGCTGTTCAACTACCTCACCGGCTACAGCCGGCCGATCCGGTATCGACGGCTGCTCGTCGCGCCCGAGGCGCTCCGATCAGGTCTCCAGGATCGGATCCGCGAGCAGGCAGCGCTCGGCACCGACGGGCGCATCGTGCTGAAGATGAACAGCCTGGTGGACGCGGCACTCATCGACGAGCTGTACGCCGCGTCGTGCGCGGGCACGACGATCGACCTGATCGTGCGCGGGATCTGCTGCCTCCGACCGGGCGTGCCCGGGCTGTCGGAGAACATCCGCGTCCTCTCGATCATCGGCCGCTACCTCGAGCACTCACGCATCTACCGGTTCGGTGCCGACGACCTCACCGCGGAGTACCTCATCAGCTCGGCCGACTGGATGCCCCGCAACCTCGATCGGCGGGTCGAGGCCACCTGCTCGGTGACGGACCTCCGTCTCAAGCAACGGCTCGCCGAGATCCTCGACGTGAACCTGGCCGACGACGTCCTCGCGTGGAAGCTGTTCCCCGACGGCTCCTGGCGTCCGGTCGTCACGAACGAGGGGTGCAACACGCACGACCGCTTGCGAGAGCTCGCCGAGGCCCGATCCGGGACCCGTTCGTGAACGTCGTCGATCACGGGCTGGCAACGGCGCGCGAGACCGAGCCGGAGATCGATCGCCACCTCGAGCAGGAGATCAAGCTCGCGGTCACCCCGGAGTTCTCGCTCCCCTCGCTCGCCGACCCCTCCGTCGGTCTGGTCGTTGGCCCAGAGGTTGCCGTCGAGCTCGACGCGATCTACTTCGACACCGACGACCTGCGCATCACGCGTACCGGCGGAAGCCTCCGCTACCGCGAGCCTGAGGGCTGGACCGTCAAGCTCCCCGCATCGCCCCTCGACGATGCCCTCCCAGAGATGCTCACACGCGTCGAGCGCTACATCCCCGGTCCGAAGCCCGAAGGGCCCGACGCGGTGCCACCCGACGCCGCACTCGATCTCGTCCGGTCGCGCACGCGCGGCGCCGCGGTCACTGTCGTCGCGATGGTTCGCACGACGCGCGCCATCGTGGGGTTGCGTGACGAGACCGGGACCGTCGTCGGAGAGGTCGTCGACGACCGATTCGCCGGACGGCGATCGGGTCGGAACACCTTCGAAGAGCAGTTCCGGGAGGTCGAGGTCGAGCTGACGAACTCCGCCACTCCTGAGCATCGACGCGCGATCCTGATGCGCCTGCGGGAAGCTGGGGCTGGTGTAGCCGACCCGACCCCGAAGATCGTCCGAGCGCTCGGCGCCGCGGCACGGGCGCCGGCCGATGTCGCGATCCCACTCGTCGATCCGGGCGTCGATGCGAGCGGCGACGCCGCTCCCGACCTCGCGGTGCGTACGGCGATCGCCACCTCGGTGCTGCGACTCGTCGAGCACGACCCAGGGGCGCGCCTCGGCGAGGATCCAGAAGACCTGCACCAGGCCAGGGTCGCGACCCGTCGACTTCGTTCGGACCTCCGCACGTTCGCGCCGCTGCTCGACGAGCGCTGGGCCGAAGAGCTGCGCGACGAGCTGCGATGGCTCGGCGACGTGTTCGGTTCGGTGCGCGACACCGACGTCTTGCTCGAACGGATGGAGCCCCGGATCGCCGCGCTCCCCGAGGCCGATCGATCCTCGGGCGCCCTCGTGCTCGAGCGCCTGCGAACCGACCGGTCACGAGCCCGGGAGCAGATGCTCGACGCGCTCCGGAGCGCTCGGTACGACCGGCTGCTCGACCGCCTCGCCGCCGCCTCCCGACAGCCGCGGCTCCTGCTGCGCGTCGATGGCGCCGACGACACGGAGTCGTTGCACGACCTCGTACGCGACCCTGTGCGGCGCCTGATCGAGGCGGGCGA
>JBKJJI010000023.1:0-3011 GCA_046598115.1 Acidimicrobiia bacterium
CTTGAGGCCGGGCGCGTCGATGACGTTGCCCTTCTCGGCGATGTGCTCGACGATCGCCTCGACCGACTCCTCCTGGTAACCCAGGGCCCGCAGCGCACGCGGGACGGTGCCGTTGACGATCTGCATCGACGCGCCACCGACGAGCTTCTTGAACTTCACCAGCGCGAGGTCAGGCTCCAGCCCGGTCGTGTCGCAGTCCATCATCAGACCGATGGTGCCGGTGGGTGCGATGACCGAGGCCTGCGCGTTGCGGTAGCCGTTCTTCTCACCGAGCGCCAGGCACTCCTGCCACGCCTTCGTCGCCTCGTGCAGGACCCGCGCGCCGTCGGCGCCGACGGTGCGGACCGAGTCGTTGGCAGCCGCGTGCTTGCGCATGACCCGCTTGTGGGCATCGGCGTTGCGGGCGTAGCCGTCGTACGCCCCGACGATCGCGGCGAGCTC
Source organism: Acidimicrobiia bacterium (assembly GCA_046598115.1). Lineage (GTDB taxonomy): Bacteria > Actinomycetota > Acidimicrobiia > IMCC26256 > PALSA-555 > DASUAO01. The sequence goes on from JBKJJI010000023.1 coordinate 442, forward strand.
AGCCGAGCGCTTGTACGCCGTACCGGTCATCAGAGAGGTGATCGCGGCGGACAGGGAGCGGCCGCCATCACTGTCGTAGGCATGGCCGGTGGCCATCAGCAGCGCGCCGAGGTTGGCGTAGCCGATGCCGAGCTGGCGGTAGGCGCGGGTCGTCGCGCCGATCGGCTCGGTCGGGAAGTCGGCGAAGCAGATCGAGATGTCCATCGCGGTGATGATCATCTCGACGGCCTTGGCGAACTCCTTGGCCTGGAAGGTGCCGTCCTCGCGCAGGAACTTCATGAGGTTCAGCGAGGCCAGGTTGCAGGAGGAGTTGTCCAGCGACATGTACTCGCTGCACGGGTTGGACGCGGTGATGCGGCCGGTCTCGGGGTTGGTGTGCCAGTCGTTGATGGTGTCGTCGTACTGGATGCCTGGGTCGGCGCACTCCCACGCCGCGGTGGCCAGCTTGCGGAACAGCGTCTTGGCGTCGACGGTCTCGAGGACCTCGTTGTCGATGCGGCCGCGCAGGCCGAACTCCTTGCCGCCGTCGACCGCGCGCATGAACTCGTCGCTGACGCGGACCGAGTTGTTGGCGTTCTGGTACTGGACGCTGACGATGTCCTTGCCGCCGAGGTCCATGTCGAAGCCGGCGTCGCGCAGCGCGCGGATCTTGTCCTCCTCGCGCGCCTTGGTGTCGATGAACTCCTCGATGTCGGGGTGGTCGACGTCGAGGATCACCATCTTCGCCGCGCGCCGGGTGGCGCCGCCGCTCTTGATGGTCCCGGCGCTGGCGTCAGCACCGCGCATGAAGCTGACCGGGCCGGACGCCGTACCGCCGCTGGAGAGCAGCTCCTTGGAGGAGCGGATGCGGGAGAGGTTGACCCCGGAGCCGGAGCCGCCCTTGAAGATGACTCCTTCCTCCTTGTACCAGTTGAGGATGGAGTCCATCGTGTCGTCGACGCTGAGGATGAAGCACGCGCTGACCTGCTGCGGGCTGGTGGTGCCGACGTTGAACCAGACCGGCGAGTTGAAGCTGAAGACCTGGTGGACGAGGGCGTGCTTGAGCTCGTGGTCGAAGACCTGCGCGTCGGTCGGGCTGGCGAAGTAGCCGTTGGCGATGCCGGCCGCGGTGTAAGTGTCGACCACCCGGTCGATGACCTGCTTGAGCGACCACTCGCGCGCCTCGGTGTCGACGGCGCCGCGGAAGTACTTGGTGGTCACGATGTTGGAGGCGTTGACGCTCCAACTGTCGGGGAACTCCACGCCGCGCTGCTCGAAGTTGATCGAGCCGTCGCGCCAGTTGGTCATCACGACGTCACGGCGCTCCCACGTGACCTCGTCGTACGGATGCACGCCCTCGGTCGTGAAGATCCGCGCGATCTTCAGGCCCTTGCTCGTCTTCTTGGTGGTGATGGGCGTGGACGCCGTCTCCGTCATGCTGCGATTCCCTCTTCCGCTGGTCCCTGTGTACAACGCAATTTCAGCCCGGCTTCTGCCCCATAAAACAAGCCGGGTGTGACAGTTCTGTGGATGAATCCGTGGACGGAGCGGTGGACAACTCCCCGATCCTGTGCACCGACTGTGGACTACATGTGGACGAACTACATCCGTGTAACCACTAGATGCAGGGTTTGCAGGATGCACCGGGCTGATCCGGAGTGCAAGGGACTCGGCGTGAATTTTCGGCTCTGGCGGGTGGGAGATTCTGCAAGCGCAGGTCAGTGCCTTGATGGACCTTCGTGGCGGTACGCCGACCGCCGTACCTCGGCGTGTCGCGCCGATTGCACCCACCGCACCGATTCACCCACCCGCACCGCGTCGCGCCGCGTCGCCCCGCGTCGCCCCGCCCAGCACCGCCACTCCCCCCGGGAGCGTCCGGCGTTTCCCGCGCGGTAAGCCGGACCGATCGGGGTTGGCGTGCGGGAAACGCCGAACGGTCGGCGCGGGCAGGGCAGCTGTGGACGACGCCGCCGTACCCTGGTCATGAGGTCGAGAATGGCTGTCGTGAAGAGAGGTGCCGCCGTGCCGGAGTTGACCCGGGAGCTCGAGCGCCGCCGCGAGCTCGGCCAAGACCTCTTCGACGAGGTCTGGGAGGGGGTGTATTGGATGGTGCCGGGCCCCCGTCCATCTCATGGGGTCGTCGGGGCTCAGCTGTCCGTCCTCCTGAATCCGATGGCGGTGACCGCGGGACTTATCGCCGTCGGTCCGTTCAACCTCGGCGAGTCCGACGACTACCGGGTGCCAGACCACTCCTTCCACCGCAGTGTGCCGACCGAGATGTACGTCTCGACCGCCGCCATCGTCGTGGAGGTCATCTCCCCCGGCGACCGCACGTGGGAGAAATTCGGCTTCTATGCCGCGCACGGCGTCGACGAGCTCGTCCTCGCCGACCCGGGCGCTCGCACAGTCCAGCTTTTCGCCCGCCGTACCGACGGCCAGGGGTACGACGAGGTGCCTCACAGCGCCCTGCTCGGCGTCACCGCGGCGGACCTGACCGACGGCATCACCTGGCCGTAGACGGTCACCGATCCCCGGGACCGTCCGGCGTTTCCCGCAAGGAAAGCCCGACCGATCGGGGTTGGCGTACGGGA
>JBKJJI010000313.1:0-3560 GCA_046598115.1 Acidimicrobiia bacterium
GGCAACGCTTCCCAGATGAGCGATGGCGCCTCCGCGATGCTCATCGCCGACCGCGCCACCGCTGAGCGGCTCGGGCTCCCCATCCGGGCGCGCATCGTGCACTTCGCCGTCCTGGCCGACGATCCCGTCCTCGTGCTGAGCGCGCCGAACCCCGTCACCCGCAAGCTCCTGGAACGGACCGGGATGTCGATCGACGACTTCGACGCGATGGAGTGCAACGAGGCGTTCGCCGCGATCGCGCTCATGTGGGCCAAGGAGTTCAAGCCGGACCCCGCGCGCTTCAACCCGCGTGGTGGGGCGATCGCGATCGGTCATCCGCTCGGCGCGAGCGGCGTGCGGATCATGACGACGCTGCTGCACGACCTCGAGGCGACCGGCGGGCGGTTCGGGTTCCAGACGATGTGCGAGGGCGGCGGCCAGGCGAACGCGACCGTGATCGAACGACTCGCCTGACGATGTCGTTGCGCGTGCTCGACGCCGGTTCGGCGCAGGTGGTCGTCGATCCCGAGGGCGGCCGGATCGTGCGCCTCGACGTCGACGGGCTCCCGCTCCTCGTCCCACCCGAGGTCGATGCCCATCGGCACGGGATGTTCCCGATGGCGCCGTGGGCCGGCAGGGTGCGCGATGGCGCGTTCGAGTTCGGCGGCGAGTCGTACCAGCTCCCGATCAACGCGGCACCGCACGCGATCCACGGGACGGTCCGGGACCGGACCTGGGCCGTCGACGAGGTCGACGGCACGAGCGTCGCCATGTCGGTCGATCTCGGGTCGGGTTGGCCGTTCGCCGGATCCGCGGTGCAGCGCATTGCCCTGACCCCCGACTCGCTCTCGTTCGAGATGGAGGTGCACGCGGCGGACGCAGCGATGCCCGTGACGTGTGGGTGGCACCCCTGGTGGAGTCGCGACCTCGGTCGCGGCGAAGAGCTCGAGGTGGAGCTGCACGCCGACCGGATGTACCGGCGCGACGCCGAGGGGATCCCGAGCGGGGAGATCCTCGACATCGTCCCGCCGCCCTGGGACGACTGCTTCACGGACCTCGGCGCGCCGATGGCGGTGCTGCGTTGGTCCGGTGCCGCAACCGTCACGATCGAGAGCGACTGCGCATGCGTGGTCGTCTTCACCGAGCCGTCGCATGCCGTCTGCGTCGAACCGCAGAGTGGCCCGCCCGACGCGTGCAATCTCGACCCGCACGTCGTGACGCCGGTCGCGCCGCTCGTCGTGCACATGACCGTGCGGTGGGAGCTCGACGGCTGACCGAGCGCGTCGGGCCCACGGGTGCGAACGATCGGTGGTGGGGGCTTCAGTCCTGCAGGATCGGGCGCATCGCGTCGAGCTGCTCGCAGTAGTGGTCGAGCGAGTGGTGGACGAACCGAAGGTTGAGGCTCGTCGCACCCGCCGCGCGCACTGCGTCCAGGACGGCACGAGCGCCGGCGGCGTCGCCGACAGGGTCGAGCGGCTCGGGTTGGAGGCCGACGTCGAGCGGCGCGGAACGGGCGGCCCAGGCGTCGGTGCTTCGCGCGACGTCGAGGGCCGCGGCGACCTCGTCGAGCGACATCCCGAACGGGGTCCAACCGTCACCGAGCTCGACCGCCCGTCGGAGCGATCGACGGGTGCGGCCCCCGATCCAGATCGGCACGACGTCTCGGGGAGCCGTCGGGCGCACCACGAGCCCCGCGATGTCGTAGTGCGAGCCGTGGTACTCGGGCTCCTCGCGCCCCCAGCACGCGCGCAGGGCCCGGATGGCGTCGTCGGCACGCGTGCCTCGGCCCTCGAACGCCGCGCCCAGCAGGTCGAACTCGGCTTCGAGGGACCCGACACCCAGGCCGAGGACGAGGCGGCCGTCCGCGACGCGGTCGAGCGTGCCGTAGCGCTTCACGATCTCGAGCGGGTGGTGGTAGCCGACGACGAGCACGAACGTCGCGAAGCGGATCGTCGACGTCCGACCGGCGAGGTAGCCGAACGTCGCCAGCGGATCCCAGTACGTCGCTCCCCGTGTCGATGCGACCGCGTCGGGGATGGCGACGTGCTCGCTGCAAGTGACGTGGTGGTACCCGAGGCGCTCGGCCTCGATCACGACGCGCTCGACCTCCGCGATCCCTGCATCCACCTCCCACCGCGCGTGTGCACGCGGCAGCGCCGTGAGGACCGGCGTGACGATCCCTGCTCGCATCGTGGGGGAGACGGGTTACTTGCGGGGGAGCAGGGCGCGGTCGGCGATGATGTTCTTCTGCACCTCGGTCGCACCGGCGCCGATCGACGTGTACCGCTGGAAGCTGTAGAGCCGGGTCCAGCTGCCGCCGTCGACCGCGTCCGGTCCGCCGCGTGCGAGCAGCCCCGACGGTCCGAGCAGGTCGACCGCGAGCTCGGCGAGCGTCTGCGCGAGGTGGCTCCACTGCAACTTCGCCAGCGGGACCTCGGGCCAGTTCTTCTGGCCCTTGATGATCTTGGTGAGCGCCCGGTAGTTGAGGAGCTTCGTGAACTCGATGTCGGTGTAAGCCCGGGCGATCCGCTCCCGGATCGCGGGATCCTCGAGCGCGTCGGGGTTCGTCGACCGAGCCGTCGAGATCATCGCCCGCAGGTCGGCCGCCATCGTGATGGCGAGGCCGGCAGTGCCGACCCGCTCCCGACCGAGGGTACCCATGGCGACCTGCCACCCCGCGCCCTCGTCGCCGAGGCGGTGCGCGACCGGGATCCGGGCGTCGGTGAACCAGACCTCGTTGAACATCTCGTCGCCGACGATGTCGCGGATCGGTCGGCACTCGATGCCCGGCGTCTCCATGTCGATGATGAACGCGGTGATCCCCTCGTGCTTCGCCCCACGCTCGATGGCGCCGGGGTCGGTGCGGAGGAGGAAGAGGCCCCACTTCGCGAGGTGGGCGGTGGAGATCCAGATCTTCTGGCCGTTCACGACGTACTCGTCGCCGTCGAGCACCGCGGTCGTCCGTAGGTTCGCGAGGTCCGAGCCTGCCTGGGGCTCGCTGAACCCCTGGCACCAGTGCTCGTCGGCCGACAGGATCGCGGGCAGCCACTGCTGCTGCTGCTCCTCGGTGCCCCACGCGATGATCATCGGGCCGATCTGCCAGATCCCGTTCGCGTTGTAGATGCCCGGCGCCCGGACTCGCGCCATCTCCTCGGAGTAGATGACGTTCTGGACCGGGGTCGCCTCGCGGCCGTGCCAGTCGCGGGGCCAGTTGATGGCGGCCCATCCGCCCTCGTCGAGACGGCGCTGCCAGTCGCGGCGGCGCTCTTGGGTCCGCGCGATGCCGGCCTGGCGCCCGCCGCCCGGGTCCTCGTCGCCACCCCAGTCCGAAAGGAACTTGGGGAGCTCGACGTCGAGCCAGGCCCGGAGCTCGTCGCGGAACGCTTCGTCTTCGGGCGTGTGTGAGAAATCCACTGGGCTCCTAGGGCGTCTTCCAGGCCCGGGCTTGGGCATCGAGCTTGTCGAGGGCGATCTGCATCCCGAGGTTCGCGTTCGACGCGTTGTTGAGGCTCTTGCCGGCGTTGATCTCGTAGCGGAAGTTCTCGGCGAGCGCGTACGCCTCGGTGGCCAGCTGCACCGAT
>JBKJJI010000407.1:0-6244 GCA_046598115.1 Acidimicrobiia bacterium
TCCGACAACACCTTCGTGATCGCCGCCGTCAACGTCGTCTTCCCATGGTCGATATGACCAATCGTCCCAATATTCAAATGCGGCTTCGTCCGCTCGAACTTCGCCTTGGCCATGGGAGTTCCTGTTCCTTTCAGGTGCCAGATCGTTGCTGATGCTGGTGGCGGGGCCTCGGTGTCTGCGACTACTCGCCGCGGACCCGGGCGGTGATCTCTTCGGCAATCGACTTCGGTACCTCTTGGTACGAGTCGAATTGCATCGTGTAGGTCGCGCGCCCTTGGGTGCGCGAACGGAGGTCGGTAGCGTAGCCGAACATCTCCGAAAGCGGGACTTGGGCTCCGACGACGTGCGACGTGCCCCGCTGCTCCATGCCCTCGACCTTGCCGCGACGCGAGTTGAGATCGCCGATCACGTCGCCCATGTAGTCCTCGGGCGTGACGACCTCGACCTCCATGATGGGTTCGAGGAGCACGGGCTTCGCCTTGCGAGCCCCATCCTTGAATGCCATCGACCCGGCGATCTTGAACGCCATCTCGCTGGAGTCGACGTCGTGTGACGACCCGCCGGTGAGGATGGCGCGTACGTCGACGAGCGCGTAGCCCGCGATGACGCCTCCCTCCATCGCTTCCTGGATCCCGGCGTCGACGGCGGAGATGTACTCGCGGGGGACGTCGCCGCCCTTCACCTTGTCGACGAACTCGTAGCCCCCGCCGGGGCCGGTCGGTTCGAGGCTGATGATCACGTGGCCGTACTGGCCGCGACCGCCAGTCTGGCGGATGTAGCGCATCTCGACTTCTTCGACCGGCTGCGTGATCGTCTCGCGGTAGGCGACCTGCGGCTTGCCGACGTTGGCGTCGACGGCGAACTCGCGCATCATCCGGTCGACGAGGACGTCGAGGTGCAGCTCGCCCATCCCCGAGATGATCGTCTGGCCAGTCTCGTCGTCGGTGCGGACCTGGAAGGTCGGGTCCTCCTCGGAGAGCGCGCCGAGGGCCTTGCCGAGCTTGTCCTGGTCGATCTTGGTCTTGGGCTCGATCGCCACCGAGATGACGGGCTCGGGGAAGATCATCCGCTCGAGCACGATCGGGTGCGACGGGTCACAGAGCGTGTCGCCGGTCGTGGTGTTCTTGAGGCCGACGGCAGCCACGATGTCGCCGGCGAAGACGGCGTCCTTGTCCTCGCGGTGGATCGCGTGCATCTGGAGGATGCGCCCGACCCGCTCCTTCTTGTCCTTGGTGGCGTTCAGGAGCGGGCTCCCGGCGCTGACCTTGCCGGAGTAGACGCGGAAGTACGTGAGCTTGCCGACGTACGGGTCGCTCATGATCTTGAACGCGAGCGCGGCGAACGGTGCGTCGTCGGCCGCGGGACGCTCGATCGGCTCGTCGCTCTTGAGGTCGGCACCCTGGACCGGAGGGATGTCGACCGGGCTCGGGAGGTAGTCGACCACGGCATCGAGGAGCGTCTGCACGCCCTTGTTCTTGAACGCCGAGCCGCACAGCACCGGGACGACCTCACCACGCAGGGTCGCGGCCCGCACCGCAGCGCGGAGGTCGTCGGCGGTGATCTCCTCGTCGCCGACGTACTTCTCGAGGACGTTCTCGTCGAACTGGCTGACGACGTCGACGAGCGCGTGGTGCCACGTGTCGGCGTCGTCCTGGAGCTCGGCAGGGATGTCGCGCGTCTCGTAGCTCTCGCCGAGCTCGTCGGACCAGATGAGCGCCTTCATCTGGAGGAGGTCGACAACACCCTGGAATTCGCTCTCGGCGCCGATCGGGATCTGTGCGAGGGCGACGGTTGCGTCGAGACGGTCCTTGATCATGTCGACGCAGCGGTAGAAGTCGGCGCCGACCCGGTCCATCTTGTTGACGAAGCACATGCGCGGGACGTTGTACTTGTTGGCCTGCCGCCAGACGGTCTCGGTCTGCGGCTCCACGCCGGCCACCGCGTCGAAGACGGCGACCGCGCCGTCGAGCACCCGGAGCGAGCGCTCGACCTCGATCGTGAAGTCGACGTGGCCGGGCGTGTCGATGATGTTGATCCACGTGTCGCGCCACTTGCAGGTCGTGGCCGCGCTCGTGATCGTGATGCCGCGCTCTTGCTCCTGGACCATCCAGTCCATGACCGCGGCGCCCTCGTGGACCTCGCCGATCTTGTACGTCTTGCCCGTGTAGTAGAGGATGCGCTCGGTCGTCGTGGTCTTCCCCGCATCAATGTGCGCCATGATCCCGATGTTCCGCACCTGCGCGAGCGGCACCTCCCGAACCGCCGCCCCGCCCTTACCCTTCTCGTCTGCCATCTGCTTCTTCTTCTCTTCAGCTTCGATTTCGAATCACGAACGGATCTCGTCCCCGGATACTGCGCCGGATGTTCTGCCCCGGAGGTCGCCGCCGGAGGCGGGCGACCCGGTGCCGGAGCAGTTGCGCCGTTCCGCCGAGACCCGGGTCGAAGACCCGACCGAGCGGAGCGAGGGAGCAGGGGCTCGGCGGAGCAAGGCGCTGCGACGCACCGGGTTGCACGCCGCAGCGCGGCGACCGGTCAGGAACGCGAGAACGAGAGGACCAAACGCCTTACCACCGATAATGAGCGAACGCTTTGTTCGACTCCGCCATCTTCTGCAAGTCGTCCTTGCGCTTCATGGCAGCACCGATCCCGTTGCTCGCGTCGAGCAGCTCGGCCGCGAGGCGTTCGGCCATCGTCTTCTCACGCCGTTGGCGGGAGTAGCCGACGATCCAACGGATCGCGAGCGTCGTGGCCCGACGGGGCCGGACCTCGACCGGAACCTGGTAGGTCGCGCCACCGACGCGACGGCTCTTGACCTCGAGCGGTGGACGGACGTTCTCGACCGCCCGCTTGAGCGTGGGGACCGGGTCGTCGCCGGTCTTGGTCTCGATCTCGGTGAGGGCGTCGTAGACGAGCCGCTCGGCGATCGAGCGCTTGCCCGAGAGGAGCACCTTGTTGATGAGCTGGGTCACGACGACCGACCGGTAGACCGGGTCGGGGAGCAGGTCGCGACGCGCTGCGGGTCCCTTGCGAGGCATGACTAGCCGTCCTTCTTCGCGCCGTAGCGGCTGCGGGCTTGGCGGCGATCACCGACGCCGCTCGCGTCGAGGGCGCCGCGGACGATCTTGTAGCGCACACCCGGAAGGTCCTTCACGCGCCCGCCGCGCACGAGCACGATCGAGTGCTCCTGGAGGTTGTGGCCGATCCCCGGGATGTAGGCCGTGATCTCGATGCCCGACGTCAGACGGACGCGTGCGACCTTCCGGAGCGCCGAGTTCGGCTTCTTCGGGGTGACGGTGTAGACGCGCGTGCAGACGCCACGACGCTGGGGTGAACCCTTCAGCGCGGGGGTCTTGGACTTGACCAGCTTGGTCTGCCGGCCTTTGCGGACCAGCTGTTGGATCGTGGGCACTCGATACTTCCTACGTTGGTGTGGCGATGTCGTGTGGCTCTGGCTGGTGCTCTGCTCGCGCCAGATTCCGGCGCGGAACGGTCCGAGGCTACTCCTACTCCTCGGTTCCCGTCCCTTCGAGCGGCGGGGTCTCGTCCTCGAGCGTCTCGCGCACGACGGTGAGCAACGCGGCGGGGTCCTCGACCATGGCGGCCACGTCCCCAACTGCTGCGACGTCGCCCTCGGTCGCGATGCTCTCCCGCAGGTACTGCGCCATCTGCTCGGCGTCGAACTCCGACGAGTAGAAGGGCAGCGGCTCGTAGTCGGGAGCCTCGGTGATGATCTCGCGGTACACGGGCAGGCCGGTCCCGGCCGGGATCAGCTTGCCGATGATCACGTTCTCCTTGAGACCGAAGAGACCGTCGGTCTTGCCCTCGATGGCCGCCTCGGTGAGGACACGGGTCGTCTCCTGGAACGACGCCGCCGATAGCCACGAGTCGGTGGCCAGCGAGGCCTTCGTGATCCCCATGAGCTCGGGACGACCCTCAGCCGGCTGCTTGCCCTCTTCGACGAGCTGGCGGTTGATCTCCGCGAACGCACGGGCGTCGGCCTTCTGTCCCGGCAGGAGCTTCGAGTCGCCGGGCTCGGAGACCCCGACGCGACGCAGCATCTGGCGGATGATCACCTCGACGTGCTTGTCGTGGATGGACACGCCCTGCTCGCGGTACACCTTCTGCACCTCGTCGACGAGATACTGCTGGGTCTCGCGGATGCCCTTGACCTCGAGCACCTTCTTCGGGTCGCGCGGTGTGTCGTCGTCGCCGGTGAGCTGGTCGCCCGCCGTCACCTCGGCGCCTTCCTTGATCTTGGGACCCTTGGCACCGGAGTAGAGGTGGGCCCGGCGCGCGATGACGTGCTCGTCCTCGGTCCCGTCGTCCAGGACGATGACGATGGCCCGCTCGCCCTTCTCGGTCTCGCCGAGGCGCACGACTCCGGACGACTCCGCGAGGACCGTGGCGCCCTTCGGCGTACGCGCCTCGAACAGCTCCACGACGCGGGGCAGACCGTGCGTGATGTCGTCGCCCGCCACACCGCCGGTGTGGAAGGTCCGCATCGTGAGCTGGGTCCCCGGCTCGCCGATGGACTGCGCGGCGATGATTCCAACGGCCTCGCCGAGGTCGACGGGCTTGCCGGTCGCGAGCATCGTGCCGTAGCAGCGCCCGCACACCCCGGTGATCGACTCACAAGTGAGCACGGAGCGCACCCGGACACGATCGATCTTCTTGTCCTGGGCCAGCGCCTCGACCTGCTCCTCGGTGAGCTCCTGGTCCTGCTCGATCAGCGTGCCGTCGGTCAGGGTCACCGGCTCGAGCAGGCACCGGCCGATGAGCCGGGTCTCGAGGTACCGGTACTGGTCGCTGGTCGCGCTGATGTCGTCGACCCAGATGCCCCGGGCCGAGCCGCAGTCCTCGTCGCGGACGATGATCTCCTGCGACACGTCGACGAGTCGACGGGTCAGGTAGCCGGAGTCCGCGGTGCGGAGTGCCGTGTCGGCGAGGCCCTTGCGGGCACCGTGCGTAGAGATGAAGTACTCGAGGACCGACAGACCCTCGCGGAAGTTCGACTTGATCGGTCGGGGGATGATCTCCCCTCGAGGGTTGGCGACCAGACCACGCATGCCTGCGATCTGGCGGACCTGCACCGCGTTGCCTCGGGCACCGGAGCCGACCATCATCTCGATCGGGTTGAACCGGTCGGTCGCGAGTGTCGCCTCCATCGCCTTGGCGACGACGTCGGTGGCTTCCGACCACAGCTCGCGCTCGAGTTGGCGACGCTCCTCGTCGGTCAGCAGGCCCTTGTCGAAATTGCCCTCGATCTGGTCGGCCTTGGCCTCGAAACCTTCGAGGATCTTGGCCTTCGACGGCGGGGTCTTGACGTCGTCGATCGAGATCGTGAGGCCGGACCGACCCGCGAACTCGAACCCGAGGTCCTTGAGCTTGTCGAGGCTCTCGGCGACCTCGGCCCGCGAGTAGCCCTCGACGAGCTCGCTCACGAACTCGGTGAGCGCCCGCTTCTTGTAGCCACCCTCGCCGGTGCCGCGGAACGGGAAGTCGATCGGGAAAGACTCGTTGAAGAGCAGGCGTCCGAGCGTCGTCTCGACGAGCACGGTGCCGTCGCCGTTGGAGCCCTGGCGACGCAGCACGATCGAGTCGGGGTGCTTCGCGTCGCGCACCGGGAACTGGTCCTCGGGGAAGCGCCCGCCCGGCATCCGCACCTTGATCTTGGCGTGGATGGAGAGCGCGTCGTCGCCGTCGGCCTGGCTGTGACCACCGGGGTTGATGTCGTACGCCATCTGGGCCTCGTCGAGCGACGCGAAGATGCGCCCTTCGCCGGCGGCACCCGCGACGACCTCGGTGAGGTAGTAGCAGCCGATGATCATGTCCTGGGACGGCACCGCGATCGGACGACCGTGCGCCGGCGACAGGATGTTGTGCGCCGAGAGCATGAGCAGGCGCGCCTCGGCCTGGGCCTCCGCCGAGAGCGGGAGGTGGACCGCCATCTGGTCGCCGTCGAAGTCGGCGTTGAACGCCGCGCAGACGAGCGGGTGGATCTGGATGGCCTTGCCCTCGACGAGCTGGGGCTCGAAGGCCTGGATGCCGAGGCGGTGCAGGGTGGGTGCGCGGTTGAGCAGGACGGGGTGCTCGGTGATGACCTCTTCGAGGACGTCCCACACGACCGGGCGAGCGCGCTCGACCATCCGCTTGGCCGACTTGATGTTCTGCGCGTGGTCGAGGTCGACCAGACGCTTCATCACGAACGGCTTGAAGAGCTCGAGCGCCATCTGCTTGGGCAGAC
>JBKJJI010000418.1:0-3829 GCA_046598115.1 Acidimicrobiia bacterium
CGTTCACCTCGAGGATGCGGCGGAACTCCTCGACCGGCTGCTCCTCGGAGCGCGCGAACTTCCCGATCCCGGCGATGTTGCAGCAGACGGCCGGGCGCCCGAGCTCGGCGGCGACCGTGGCGATCACATCGTCGACGGCGGTCGCATCCGTCACGTCGAGACGCCAGTGACGGGCCCGACCCTTCGCCTTCTTGATCGCGCCGGCCGTCGCCTCGGCGCCCTGCTCGTTGACATCGAGGCAGGCCACGATCGCACCCTCGGCACCGAACCGGGCCGCCGTCGCGGCGCCGATGCCGGAGCCCGCACCGGTCACCACCACCACTCGATCGTCGAAGCGCGCCATCGGGCGAACCTAGTGGCTCTCGTCCGCGGGCCCGGGAGCCAGGTGGGTCGCAACCATGGCGAGGAACCCGTTCGGGTCGGAGCGCTTCGCATGCGACGTCGCGGCGTGCGCCTCGCTCGCGAACCCCTCGAAATCAGGGGAGCGCAGCAGCGCGAGCAGGCCCGCGGCCACGTCCTCGGGGGTCTGCGCGTTCGGGTCGGGCGGGAACGGCTCCTCGTTGTCGGGCGTCGGACGGGAGAACTCGGTGGCGGTCGTCCCCGGTATGAGCACCTGCGCGCGCACCCCCGTGCCGAGCAGGTCGAGGTACAGGCCCTCGGTCCACAGCTCGAGCGCGGCCTTCGACGCTGCGTACGCACCCACCCGCAACGCCGCACTGCGGGTCCCCATCGACGAGACGTTGACGATACGCCCCCATCCCCGTTCCACCATCCCCGGCAGCAGGGCGTCGGTGAGAGCGACGGGGGCGAGGAAGTTGATGTCGAGCACACCCCGGAGCTCATCCAGCTCGAGATCCGGCATGCGTCGCCGCTTCGCCACACCCGCGTTGTTCACGAGGAGGTCGACTCGCCCGAGCGTTCGCTCCACCTCCGCAGCGAACGCAGGCAACCCGTCGATCTCGCTGAGGTCCACCACGAAGAGCTCGGAGTCGGGTGCGTGCTCCCGACAGTCGGCGAGCACGTCCTGCAGGCGGTCCTCACGGCGCGCGCAGATCCCCACCGCGGCCGCCCCGGCCGCTGCGAGCGCCCGGGCGCTCGCAGCACCGATCCCCGACGACGCGCCGGTGACGAGCGCGATTCGGCCCGCGATCGGGTCGTCGACCGACTGCTCGGACGTCTTCGAGATCGGCTCCACGACCGTCTCCACGATCGGGGGCACCTACTTGATCACCACCGGGTTCACCGGGCTGCCGACCGCGTTCGTGAACGGCAGCGGTGAGGCATCGAGGAAGAACGAGTACCGGCCGTCGTCGGCGCAGTCACGGGCGAGGTCCTCGAGGTTCCAGTTCTGGCCCTGGGTCATCCCCATGTCGACGAGGTGCAACAGGTGCACCGGGAGCATCGCATCCTCGCGCTCGGACGGGAAGCACTCGAACACGATGGTGTCGGTAGCGACCGCGGCCACATCGTGCGAGTGGAACCACTCGACGGTCTGGAGCGACGGACCGGGGCACGGCGCGCCGTAGGACTCCCGATCGCCGGCGAGGAAGTGCTGCATGTGGCCCGTCCGGATCAGGACGATGTCGCCCGATCGCACCTCCACCTTCCCGAGCTCGCACGCCGCGTCGAGGTCCTCGGCGGTGAGTGGGTAGTTCCCCTCGATGCGGTCGACACCCTTGGCCTTCGCAACGTCGAGCAGCACACCACGACCCACCAGCGTCGAGATCTTGTCGATGCCCATCTTCGCGGCGCCGGCTGCCGAGATCACGTCGCTCGACTTCACGCCGTTGTAGAGGTTCCCCTCGTAGCTGACGTGGGCGAGTGCGTCCCAGTGCGTGCCCGCCTGGATGCCCATCGACACCTTGTCGTCGCTCGTCGTGAAGTCGGCGGGGTCGCCGAGGAGCGGCGTGTCGACCATGATCATCTCGCGCACCGGGTTGTCGCGCCCGGGGATCGCGCCGGTCTGCGGGCCGTCGGCATCGAGCGGGATGCCCAGCGCGAGCCGCTTCCCCGTCCGGATCTCCTGCGCGGCGGCGACCACGACGTCATCGGTGAGCAGGTTCAGCGTCCCGATCTCGTCGTCGTCGCCCCAGCGGCCCCAGTTGCGGACCTTCGCCGCGAGCTCTTTCACCTCGGGTGGCATGGCCATGGCAGTCCCCTCTTCCTGATCAGTTGGTGGCGGTAGCGGGCGTTTGGGTCTCGAACGTGCCGGCGTCGACCTCGATCCACGTCGCGCGTGCCTTCACCCGCAGGTCGCCCATGTCGGTCGTGAGCGCGACTCCGACGGTCCCCTTGCGGCCGTCCCGGTGTGCGAGCCACGAGAGCACGATGTATCGGTAGCCGACAGGGACGGCGCCGACGCGCTCCACGGCGATCCGTCCGAGCACGAACGCCGGCCCCGTGGCGACGAGGGGTGACACACCCGGGCAGTCGACTGCCGCCCACACGATCTCCGGGCGCACGTTGCCGTCGCCGTCGGCAAGCGACGGATCGGGCGTCCAAGGCGCCGCATGGATGCCCCCACCCTGACCGGCTTCCCGACCAGGGACCGGACCGAACACGAGACCGAGCCCATCGGGCGGGGTCCGGTCGGTGCCGCACGCGAAGCACGTCCGGAAGGCGAACGACTCCAGCGCACCCCGGCCGGCGGCCGCAGCCGCCTCGGCGTCGGCGAACCGGATGGGGTCGGGAACCTCGACGTCGACCCCCGGGATCCGCTTCGCCTCGGCGACGAGCACGTCGCCGTCACGCAGCAACGCCGAGCTTTCGATGATCTCCACCTCGAGCGGGCGATCGAGGGGAGGCGGTCGTCGGAGCGTCACCTCCGCCGGCTCGCCGATCGTCGCCGCGAGCAGCCCGGCGGTGTAGCCGCCGTGGCCGGAGCCCGGCGGTCCGCAGTAGCGGCGCTCGATGACGATCACGGACGATTGGGCTACGGCGCCGAGAGCGTCAGGACGCCGCGCGCGAGCTTGCCCTCGTGGAGGTCGTGCACCGCCGACTCCCAGTCGTCGAGCGGGTAGCGCTCGCTCACCAGCTCGTCGAGCTTGATGAGCCCGCGCCGGTACGCGTCGACGATGAGGGGGATGTCCCAGTGCGGACGGTGCGACCCGGCGCGCGACCCGGTGACCGTCCTCTCCACGTGGGTGAAGTTGGTGACACGGGCAGGAACCGTGGCGGTCGGCGCAGGAACACCGACCGCGACTGCGGTGCCACCCCAGTCGAGCATCTCGATGCACTGGTTGAGGATGTCGGGGTGGCCCACACAGTCGAACGCGTAGTCGACGCCGCCCTCGCCGAAGGAGCCCACGACGTTGGCGATCACGGTCGGGAACCACTCGCGGATGATGGCGACGATGTCGACACCCTCCCCCGCGAGGATGAAGTCGGTCGCACCGAAGTCGCGCGCGGCGCGTTCTTTCCCGGCCACGGTGTCGACCGCGATGATCCGGCTCGCACCCTTGACCCTCGCGCCCTGGATCACGTTGAGGCCCACGCCGCCCACGCCGAACACGACGCAGGTGTCACCGAGGCCGAGGTCGGTGCGGTTCCACACCGTGCCGATGCCGGTGAGCACCCCGCAGCCGATCAGCGCCGCGACCGAGAGGTCGATCTCCGGGTCGATCTTCACGCACTGGACGCCCTGCACGACCGTGTACTCGGAGAGGCACGACGTCGCCGCGAAGTTCCATGCCGGCTCACCGCCAACCGTGAACGGCTGGCTCGCGTTCGAGATGCTCTTGCGGCAGTACGCGGGCCGGCCGGTGTTGCACCACTTGCACTGCCCGCAGAACGCGAGCGTGTGGAGCACGACATGATCGCCGGGCTCGAC
>JBKJJI010000275.1:0-11350 GCA_046598115.1 Acidimicrobiia bacterium
GAAGCCCTCGTTGATCTCGTCGAGGGTGATCGTGCGGGTCACCATGTCGCCGACGTCGAGGCGCCCGGTCTCGATGAGGCCGATGAGGCGGGGGAAGTCGCGACGCACCTGCGCGGAGCCGTACACGCACCCGAGCAGGCGCTTCTCCTGGAGCACGAGCGGGAACGTGGGGATCGACACCGACTGGTCGGAGCGGGGCACACCCACCGCGATCGTCGCGCCTCCGGCACGCGTGGCCATGAACGCCTGCGTGATGAGGTCGGTGTTGCCGATCACCTCGAAGACGTAGTCGGCGCCGCGACCACCCGTGAGGGCGAGCACCTGGCTCACCATGTCGGCCTCGGTCGGGTCGATGACGTCGGTCGCACCGAGCTTCAGTGCGGTGTCGCGCTTGAGGGCGACCGTGTCGACGGCGACGATCCGGGCGGCACCGGCAATGCGTGCGCCCTGGATGACGGCCTGGCCGACACCGCCGCAGCCGACCACGACGACGAACGAACCCGGTTCCACCTTGGCGGTGTTGAGCGCGGCGCCCACGCCGGTGGTGACGCCGCAGCCGATGAGCGCGAGCTGGTCGTCGGGCAGGTCGGTCTCGACCTTCACGACCGACATCTCGTCGACGATCATCTGCTCCGCGAACGTGCCGAGGCCGGTCATCGAGGGGAGCATCGTGCCGTCGGCGCGCGTCGCCCTCGGGTTCATCATCACGGTGTAGGTGTTCTCGCAGAGGTTCGACTGGTTGTTGAGGCAGAACCAGCAGATCCCGCAGGCGGGGATGAAGGACCCGATGACCCGGTCGCCGACCTTCACGCGGGAGACCTCGGGGCCGACCGACTCGACCACACCGGCACCCTCGTGCCCGAGGATCGCCGGGGGCGGCATCGGCAGCGAGCCGTTCATCACGGACAGGTCGGAGTGGCACAGGCCGCTGGCCGTGACCCGCACGACCACGTCGCGGGGTCCGGGATCGGTGGGCGTCACGTCCTCGACGGAGAGTGGGCCGTTGAGCTCGGTGAAGACGGCGGCGCGCATGTGGGTTCCTTTTCGGGAGACGGCGGGTTGGGCCTTCGAGAAGTCCGCGAGGGACGCTACCGCGGGTCCGGGCCTCAGTGACGAGGCCGCCAGGGGTGGACGGCCAGCCCGGGGGTGGGGAGGCCCTCCCAGGCCACGAGCTGGCCGGGGACGCCGTCGGTGGCGAACAGGGTCCGTCCGTCAAGGCCCCCGAAGCAGCAGTTCGTCGTGATCCCGCTGCCCGCAAGGGCCAGGAACTCGACCTCGGTGCCGTCGGGCTCCAGCACCCGGACCCCGTGGTCGGCGGTCGCGGCGACGTAGAGCCGGCCGTCGGCATCGACAGCCAGTCCGTCGCCGGCCGACGCTCCGAGGCGCTCGGTGATCCACTCGCGGTCACCGTCGGGGGTCATGCGGACGAGCCCGCTCGCCTCCACCACGACGAGGGTTCCGCCGGGCTCGAGCGCGATGCCGTTGCAGTACGCGAAGCCGTCGGCGACCACACGCGTCGTGCCGTCGGGGTCGAGTCGGTGGATCGAGCCGACCGGGTCGGCCGGCGGCGGGAAGTGGGGGGGATCGGTGAACCAGACGATCCCGGCCTCGTCGACGACGAGGTCGTTGGGGGCGAGGAACCCCTCGTCGAGGAGGTAGGTGACGGACCCGTCGGGGTGCACCCGCTGGATGCCGGGTGTCACCGGTCGGTAGGGGGGCGGGGGATCGAACATCCCCGGCGCGCGGGCCGCGAAGTCGATGCCGCCGTTCTGGGTCACGAGGAACCCGCCGTCGCTGACCGGCCAGGCCGCGTTCGCGCCGCCTCCGGTGTCGGCGAGGCGCTCGACCGCGCCGGTGGCGAGGTCGACACGGTCGAGTGCCCCGTCAGCAACCGAGGTGCACACGATCGACCCCGGTTCCATTGATCCGCTCGGGGGTGGGCACCACACCGGTCCCTCGGGGAAGTGGAGCCCGGTGGCGACGATCTCGGCGTCAGGCACGGTGGCGTGGCCGGCCCTGCGTCGACGCGTCCGGTGTCACGCGCCGTAGCCGGGACGGCCCGCGGCCTCCCACTGCTGGTAGAAGTCGAAGAACGCCTGCCCGAAGGGGTCCTCGCCACGGACGGGCATCGAGCCCCGGTGGATGGTCCAGTCCTCTGGCGCGAGCTCCATGGCCCGGGCCAGCGCCTGCTCGGCGGCCTCGCGCGCGTCGGCCCGCAGCAGGTGCATGGCGAGCCGGCGTTCGGCGCGCGCGATCTGGAGCTCGGCGCCGGGGGGTGTGAGTCGCGCACGCAGCTCGTCGTCGCTCAGCGGCAGGACGCCGTCGTGGACCCAGGCGCGCAGCGCTTCATGGTGGACCGACGAGTCGAGCTGCGTGAAGTCGCGGAACCGGTCGTCGGCGGGCGCGATCGAAGGGGGCCGCACCACAAAGTCCGCTTCGTCGATCCACACGGTGGTGGGGACGTTGACGATGCCGTAGCGCTCGGCCACGACGTGGTCACGGTCGACGAGCACCGGGTACGTCAGCGGCGTGGTCGGCTCGTCGCAGGCCCACTGGCGGATCGCGTCGACGTCTTCGTCGAGGGCGACGGCGAGGATGACGAGGTCGTCACCGAGCTCGGTGTGCAGCTCCTGCCAGACCGGCAGGTCCCAGCGGCAGCCTCACCACGACGACCAGGCGAGCAGCATCCGCTTGCGCCCCGCGAAGTCGTCGAGCGAGACGTCGTTCCCGTCGATGTCGGGGAGCGTGAACGACGGAGCCCGGTGATCGAGGAGGCCGGGGTCGAGTGCGTCGGCCGACTCGCCGACCACAGCGACTGCGGGGTCTTCCGACATCGCGAACGGTCGGCGCAGCGAGTCGGCGACAGCGCGGAGCGAGATGGCGCCGTCGACATGGAGGGCGTCGGGCTCGTGGACGGGCACACAGATGCTCCCACGGCACAGCCCTTCTGCTCGCAGCACCCACCCGACGGCGGGCTCGAGCATCGCGGGGTCGAGGAGGACGGTGTCGGGTCGCGCGTCGCCGAGGACCTCGACGACGCGGTCGCCGTCCACCACGGTCACCGTCCCGGAAGCCACGCCCGCACGCTACTCCTGCGAGGAAGGCGAGGCACTAGGTTCGCCGACCGTGCAGGCCTGGCGTGTCCATGAGCTCGGTGAGCCCTCCGACGTGATGGTGCTCGACGACGTCGACGTGCCCGTGCCCGGTGCCGGTGAGGTGCTCCTCGACGTGGCCGCGGCCTCGCTCAACTTCCCCGACGTGCTGATGTGCCGCGGGCAGTACCAGGACAAGCCGGCGCTGCCGTTCGTGCCCGGGGGCGAGGTGTCGGGCACCGTCGTCGCCCTCGGCAACGGGGTCGGCGGCCTGGAGGTCGGGCAGCGGGTCCTCGCGCTCACCCGCACGGGCGGCCTCTGCGAGCGGACCGTCGCGAACCGGGCGATGGTGTACCCGATCCCCGACACGCTCGACTTCCCGTCGGCCGCCGCGCTGCACATCGTGTACCAGACCACGTACCTCGCGCTGCACCATCGCACCGGGTTGCAGACCGGCGAGACCCTCCTCGTCCACGCCGGCGCCGGTGGGGTCGGTTCCGCGGCGATCCAGCTGGGAGTCGCGGCCGGCGCCCGGGTCCTCGCGACCGCCGGGGGGCCCGACAAGGTGCAGACCTGTCGCGACCTGGGCGCCGAGGTCGCGATCGACTACCGGGCGGAGGACTTCGTCGCGGCGGTGAAGGACGCGACGGGTGGTCGCGGCGCCGACGTGATCTACGACCCGGTGGGCGGTGACGTCTTCGACCAGTCGCTGCGCTGCATCGCCTGGGAGGGCCGACTGCTCGTCATCGGCTTCGCGAGCGGTCGCATCCCCGAGATGCCGGCGAACCGCGCGCTGCTCAAGAACTGCTCGATCATCGGCGTGAACTGGGGGATGTACAACGTCCAGGATCCGGGTCTGCTCCGGCGTGTCCACGACGACCTGATGGCGTTGCACGCGGCAGGGAAGATCGCCCCGCTCGTCTCGGAGCGGCTGGCACTCGCCGACGCCCGGGATGCCGTCCAGCGGCTGGCCGACCGCCAGACCGTCGGCAAGGTCGTCATCAGCATCGGTGCCTGAGGGTGGCTGCGCCCAGCCCGGAACGCCGGGTCCTCCTCGTCCGCCACGGGCAGTCGACGTGGAACGCCGAGGGCCGGTGGCAGGGATCCGCGGACCCCCCGCTCTCGGTGCTCGGGGAGCACCAGGCCGCCGCCGCGGCCGAAGCGGTGCGGGCGATCGAGGTGGTCCGCGTGGTTACGTCGGACCTCGAGCGGTCCCGTCGGACGGGCGAGCTCCTCTGTCCTGCAGGGACGACGGTGGCCGTCGAGGCGGCGCTGCGTGAACGTCACGCGGGGGAGTGGGAAGGACTGACCAAGACGGAGATCGAGGCCGGGTATCCCGGGTTCCTGGCCGCGCACCGGAGCCCGCCGGGGTTCGAGGACGACGAGACGTTGCTCGCCCGCGTGCTCCCGGCGATCGAGGCCCTGCTCGATGCTGCGCCCGACGGCCCGACCCTCGTCGTGACCCACGGCGGCGTGATCCGCACCCTCGAACGCCTCCTGGGCGCGCCGGAGGCGGCCGTCCCCAACCTCGGGGGCCGCTGGCTGCGCCGTACTGCGACCGAACCGCTCGTGCTCGGCGAGCGTGAGGTGCTGATCGACCCCGACGTGGTCGCGCTCACGGTCCCCGACCAGCTCTGAGCGCCCGGGGCGGGATGCGCGCCCGCGTCTTGTAGAATCGTCGGTCCCCCAAGCGCATCGGAGCCGCGCGTTGTCCCTCCGGGATCCCGAGATCGAATCCGAGCAGGCCTACGTCGACGCTGCCTACGAGCAGCTCGATGTGATGCGCACGGCCGCACGGCGGATCGCCGCCGGGTACTCGTCGGTCGGACGGGGCGGCACGCATCAGGCCCGACTCGAGCGCGACGTCGCCGAGGACGCCACCCGCCGCCGCCTCGCCGCCCTCGACGTGGGCGATCTCCCCCTCTGCTTCGGTCGCCTCGACCACACCGACGACGCCACCCGCTACGTGGGGCGCATCTCGGTGACCGGGCCGGAGGCGACACCGCTCGTGGTCGACTGGAGAGCGCCGGTCGCCGAGCCGTTCTATCGCGCCACCGCCGTCGAGCCGATGGGCGTCGTCCGTCGGCGCCACTTCCTCACCCGTCCGAACGAGGGTCGGGTCATCGTCGGCCTCGACGACGAGGTGTTCGACGCCGATCGGGCGGATGCCGCCGGCCTGTCGGTGATGGGGGAGGGCGCGCTCCTCTCGGCGCTCGAGCGGGCCCGCACCGGGCGCATGGGCGACATCGTCGCCACCATCCAGGCCGAGCAGGACGAAGCGATCCGGGCGGCGCTCCCCGGGATGCTGATCGTCACGGGTGGTGCCGGGACTGGGAAGACCGCGGTCGCGCTGCACCGGGCGGCCTACCTCCTCTACACGCACCGGAGCCGGCTCGGGTCCCAGGGTGTGCTCCTGATCGGGCCGAACTCGATCTTCCTGCGCTACATCGACCAGGTGCTCCCGTCACTCGGTGAGAACGAGGTGCGCCTCGCCACACCGGCGAGCCTCAAGCCGCAGCACCGCGTCGGCGGCACCGACGCACCCGACCTCGCGCGGATGAAGGGCGACCTGCGCATGGTCGACGTCGTCGCCAACGCGCTGCGCGACCGCGAGCGTCCTCTGCTGCGCGACTCGGTGATGGTGCTCGACGACACCGTGCTGCGGTTGAGTCGCGGTGCCACGGCCCGCATCATCGACCGCACCCGCGCGCAGCGCGGGTTGCACAACGAGAAGCGCCCGCGTGTGGTGCGCGCCGTCGTCGAGCACCTCCGGTTCCAGTATCGCACCGCCCTCGGTGCGGCCGCGCCCGACGATCGCGGCTGGGACCGCGAGCTCGACGGCCGCATCCGCCGCCTGACCCAGGTGCGAGCCGCGCTCGATCGGATGTGGCCGGTGCTCTCGGGCGCCGAGCTCGTCCATGACCTGCTCTCGTTCGAAGGGTTGGTCCGCTCGGCGACTCGCGGCCACTTCAGCCACGAGGAGGCCCGGCGGCTGGTCCGAGCCCGGTCGTCCTCGCTACGCGACGTGCCGTGGACCGAAGCCGACCTCGGTCTCGTCGACGAGGCCGACACGCTGCTCGGACCCCCCGATGCCGCGAAGCCGCGCCGTCGCCGCAGTCGCCGGGTGTCGTCCGACGAGACGGCCGATCGTGTGGTCGCCAACCTCGGGGTCGGCGGCTTCATGACCGCAGGCGAGGTCGCCCGGCGCTACGCCGGCGACACCTCCCGAGATGCCGGATCGAGGAACGGGGCCCCGGAGGAGCCGGGCACCTACGGCCATGTCCTCGTCGACGAGGCCCAGGACCTTTCGCCGATGCAGTGGCGCATGCTGTCCCGGCGATGTCCGTCCGGGTCGATGACGGTCGTCGGCGACTTCGGTCAGGCGAGTAAGGCCGGGTCGGCGCGCGGCTGGGACGAGGTCGCCCGGATCGTCGACGCGCCCCAGGACCCCCGGATGGTGCACCTCAGCGTCAACTACCGGACGCCGTCCGAGATCATGGACGTCGCCCATCGGGTCCTCGCCGCCGCAGCCCCCGGCATCGAGCCCACCCGAGCGGTGCGTCAGACGGGCGTCCACCCGCGCTTCGACGCGGTGGGAGCCGACTCGCTCCTCGAGGTGGTGGCGAGCGCCGCACGAGAGGCCGCGGCCGCTGCAGGGACGAGCGCCGTCGTCGCACCTGCCGAGATGCACGCGGCGATCGTCGAGGCGCCCCCCGACGTAGGCGCCGTGTCCGGCACCGCCGACGCGCTCGACGCCCCGATCGCGGTGCTCGGGGCGACGGAGGCGAAGGGGCTGGAGTTCGACAGCGTCGTCGTGGTCGAGCCCGCGCGTCTCGTCGATGCCGACGCCAACGGGCTCCGCCTGCTCTACGTCGTGCTCACCCGGGCCACGAAGTCGCTGGTCATCGTCCACGCCGAGGAGCTGCCCGAGTCGCTGGCGGTCTCGAGCGCCGTAGGCTCGCCGACATGACCGACGTCGTCACGTCACCGACTGGGGATGCCGACCTCACCGCGGCCGACGTCGCCTGGGACATCGAGCCGCTGGTCGACGGCCGTGGTGCCGATGGCGTCGAGGCGTTGCTCGACGAGGCCGCGACCCGCGTCGACGCGATCGCGGCCTCCAGCCGCGGGCAGATCGGCGCGCTCGACGCGAGCGGGCTTGCGGCACTCATGCGAGAGGTTGGCGCGATCAGCGAGCTCATCGGCCGTGCCGGCTCCTATGCCGGACTGTGGTTCTCGGTCGACACCAGCGACGCCCAGCGAGGTGCGCTCCTCGCCCGTACCGAGGAGCGGGCCACCGCCATCTCCAACGAGCTGCTCTTCGTGGAGCTCGAGTGGGCGGCCCTTGACGACGACCATGTCGCCGCGATCCTCACCGACGACGGGCTCGACTTCTGCCGGCACCACCTCGCGTCCACCCGGCGCTACCGATCGCACCTGCTCTCCGAGCCGGAGGAGCGGATCCTCGCCGACAAGGCCGTCACCGGAGCCAGTGCGTGGGCCCGGCTGTTCAGCGAGCTCACCTCCACGATCGTCGTCGCCGTCGGGGGCGAGACGGTCAGTCTCGAGGAAGGGCTCTCTCGCCTCCAGTCACCCGACCGCACCGTGCGACGCGACGCCGCCGAAGCGGTGACCGACGCGCTCGAACCCGGCGTTCGTACCCGCGCCTACGTCTTCAACACGCTGCTCGCCGACAAGTCGAGCGACGACCGCCTCCGCAAGTACGACGGGTGGCTCGCGAGCCGCAACCTCGACAACGAGGCGAGCGACGAGTCGGTGCAGGCGCTCGTCGACGCGGTCGTCGCCCGCTACGACATCCCGCAGCGCTGGTACCGCCTCAAGGCGTCCCTGCTGGGCGTGGATCGCATCGCCGACTACGACCGCATGGCGTCGATCGCTGACGTCGAGGAGACGTTCTCGTGGTCCGACGCCAGCGCCCTGGTGCTCGACGCCTACGGCTCGTTCTCACCCGAGCTCGCCGACATCGCACGCCGGTTCATCGACGAGGGCTGGATCGACGCACCGATGCGACCGGGCAAGCGCCCCGGCGCCTTCTGCGCCTACACGGTCCCGTCGCAGCACCCCTACGTGCTGCTCAACTGGACGGCCCGCCGCCGCGACGTCCTGACGCTCGCCCACGAGCTCGGCCACGGCATGCACGCGTACCTCGCGCGCGACCAGGGTGTGTTCCACCAGTCGACCCCGCTGACGCTCGCGGAGACCGCCTCGGTGTTCGGCGAGACCGTCACGTTCGGGAGGCTGCTCGAGGCGACGACCGAGCCGGCGGCGCGCCTCGCACTCCTGGCCGAGAGCCTCGAGGGCCAGATCGCGACCGTGTTCCGGCAGATCGCGATGAACCGGTTCGAGGACATGGTGCACACCGACCGGCGTGAGCGCGGCGAGCTGTCGGTCGACCGCTTCGGGGAGCTGTGGATCGACTCCCAGACCGCGATGCTCGGCGACGCGGTCGACCTGACCGAGGGCTACCGGACCTGGTGGTCCTACATCCCGCACTTCATCGCGACGCCGGGCTACGTGTACGCCTACGCCTACGGACAGCTGCTCGCACTTTCGGTGTACCGCCGCTACGAGGAGGGTGGGGCCGACTTCGTCCCGTCGTACCTCGAGCTGCTCTCACGTGGTGGGTCGGCGGCGCCCGAGGAGCTGGGCGCGGTCGTCGGCGTCGACCTCGGCGACCCGGGGTTCTGGACGGGTGGGCTCACGATCATCGACGAACAGCTCGCAGCCGCCGAGCAGGCCGCACGCGACGCCGGCCGCCTCGCCTGACCGTCTCGCCTGGCCGTCTCATCTGGACGGCGCAAGGTGCGTCCGCTCAGATGCGGGCGAGTTCGTCCTCGAGCTGATCGAGCCCTAGCGAGCCCAGGGCGAGCGCGCGGGTGTGGAAGTCTTTGAGGTCGAACGCCCCGCCGGCACGGCTCCGAGCGGCGTCGCGGGCCCGGAGCCACACGCGCTCACCGACCTTGTAGCTGATGGCCTGGCCGGGCAGCCCGAGATAGCGGTCGACCTCGCTCGCCATGAAGTCGGCCGGGAAGTGGCTCCGGCTGATCACGAACGGGAGCGCGAGGTCGGGGGTCCACGTCTCGCCGGCGTGGTCCGGCTCGCTCGCGGGGATCGCCAGTGAGAGGTGCAGCCCGATGTCGACCACGACCCGGACGGCGCGCATGGCCTGGGCGCGGAGCATGCCGAGGTCGTAGGCCGGGTCCTCGAGGTATCCGAGCTCGCCCATGAGACGTTCGGCGTACAGCGCCCACCCCTCACCGTGCCCCGAGTTCCAACCGATGGTCCGCTGGAACCGGTTGAGCCGCTCGCGCTCGTGTCGCATCGTCGCGACCTGGAGGTGATGACCGGGGACGCCTTCGTGGTAGCACATCGACACCTCGCCCCAGAGGGGGAACGTCGTGCGCCCGAGGGTCGGGTACCAGATGCGGCCCGGCCGGGTGAAGTCCTCGGACGGGCCGGTGTAGTACATGGCGGCGGCGCCGCCCGGCGGCGCGATCCGAGCCTCGCACCGCCGGATCGCGGGTGGGATGTCGAAGTGGACGCCGTCGAGCTCGTCGATCGTGCGGTCGCTGAGCTCCTGCAACCATCCCAGGAGCGCATCCTCGCCCTCGACGGTACGCGTCGGGTCGTGCTCGAGGTGGTCGATGACTGCCGCGATCGGCTCACCCGGGAGGATCGCGGCGCCGACCTCGCGCATGGCGGCTTCGATCCGGTACAGCTCCTCCCAGCCCCAGGCGTACGTCTCCTCGAGGTCGAGCACCGTTCCGGTGAACGTCCGCGCCCAACGCGAGTAGCGCTCCTGGCCGACGCCATCGGGCGCGTCGGCGTTCGGGAGGTAGTCGTCGACGAGGAATCGCCCGAGTGCAACGTATGCATCGGTTGCGTCGGTCGCCGCCTGCTCGAGCCGAACGCGTAGGACAGGAGTCGCGAGCGCGGAGGTCTCGAGCTCACCGAGCAGCCGCACGAAGTACGGCTCAGCGCCGGGTGTCGTCCCGGCATAGCTCTGCGCCTGCTGCGCGCAGGCGACGACCTGCCGGGGTGCCGCGCTCAGGCCGCGCCGTTGCCCCTCGCGGAGCGACGAGACCAGCCCGTCGAGGGCAGCGGGGACCGCCGCGACCCGGGCCGCGATCTGGTCCCAGTCGGATGCCGTCGCCCGGGCCATGAGGTCGAAGCACATGACGATGCCGCTGACCGGGCTGTCGATGACCCGCAACGCCCTGAGGTGCTCGTCCGCCTCGGCGAGATCGAGCGCGGCTTCGAGGAAGCGCTGGAGTGCGACGGCCCCGACCCGCTCGTCGTCGTCGACGGGTGTGGCGGTGGCGAGCGCCGCACGGGTCTCCCGGTCGTGCGCGACGCGGGCCTGGATCCCATCGGGGGAGTAGTCGGTGAGCTCGGTCTCGTGCCCGGGGATCCCCTCGAAGGTGGCCGCGATCGGGTCGAGCGCGGCCACGCGCTCGACGTAGTGCCCGGCGATCTTGGTCACGGTCCCGGTTGCTGTCATGGCGACGCAACGTAGCCGTCGCGCGCGCAGCGCAGGCGCTTCGATGGGCGCCGTCGGTCAGGCCGTGCCACGATCACCGTCATGACGAGCCTCGCCGACGCCCACGTGCTCGTGACGGGCGGGTCGGCGGGCATCGGCCTCGCCTGCGCGGCGCGGGCGCTCGAGCGAGGTGCCCGGGTGTCGCTCGTCGCCCGTAGCCCCGAACGACTCGCGTCGGCCGCGGCCGACCTCGAGCGCCGGTGTGGGGACCCCACGCGGGTCGCAGCCGAGCCCGCCGACGTCACCGACCCGGTCGGCCTCGAACGGGCGATCGCACTCCTCACCCCCCAGCTCGGTCCGGTCGATGTGCTCGTCGCGAACGCAGGTGCGGCGGTGCCGGGGCACTTCGAGGCGCTCGACGCGTCGGTGTTCGAGGACCAGATGCGCCTGAATTACTTTGGCACGCTCCACGCGATCCGGGCGGTGGTGCCATCGATGATCTCCCGGGGCCGTGGCCATGTCCTGGTCATGTCGTCCGATGCCGGCATCGTCGGCGTCTACGGCTACTCCGCGTACGCCCCGACGAAGTTCGCGGTGCGGGGCCTCGCCGAGACCTTGCGTGCCGAGCTGAAGCCCCACGGGATCATGGTGGCCTGCGCGTATCCGCCCGATACCGATACCCCCGGCCTCGCGGCCGAGGAAGCGACCAAACCGGAGGCGACGAAGCGGATCTCGGAGGGGATCCGGGTTCGGAGCG
>JBKJJI010000072.1:0-9271 GCA_046598115.1 Acidimicrobiia bacterium
TCGTGGTGGGTCCCACGCCACCCAGGCGGGGAGTGATCCAGCCGGCCACCTCGGCGACAGCCTCGTCGACGTCGGGCACGAGCCGCCGGCCGTCCATGGTGATCCCGGCGCTCACGACCGCGGCGCCCGGCTTCACCATGTCGGGGGTGACGATCGACGGGCGACCGGCGGCGGCCACGAGGATGTCGGCCTGGCGTGTGTACGACCCCAGGTCGTCGACGCCGGTGTGGACGACCGTCACGGCTGCGTTGGCCGACGGCTCTTTGAGCGCCAGCAGCAGCGCGAGCGGACGGCCGATCGTGAGACCGCGGCCGACGATCACGACATGCTTCCCCGCGATCGGCACACCGTGGGTCTCGAGGAGCGCCTGGATCCCGAGCGGGGTGCAGGGTCGGGGCGCGGCGACGCCCATCACGAGGCGCCCGAGGTTCACCGGGTGCAGGCCATCGGCGTCCTTCGCCGGGTCGACGGCGAGGAGCGCCGCCTCCTCGAGGATGTGGTCGGGAAGGGGGAGCTGGACGATGAACCCGTCGACCTCGGGGTCGTGGTTGAGCTGCTCGATCTCGGCGTGGAGGTGCTGCTCGGAGGCGTCGACCGGGACCTCCCGGTGGTGCGACGTCATCCCGATCTCCTCGCAGGCCTCCCGCTTGCCACGCACGTAGGCGTGGCTGTTCGGGTCGTCGCCGACGAGGATCGTGCCGAGACCGGGGACGACCCCCTGCTCGCGCAGCGCCGCGACCCGGATGGCGAGCCGGGCCTTCGTCGCCTCGAGGAACGCCTTCCCGTCGAGCAGCTCCGCCGTCATCACGCTCTCCGCTGCCGCATCAGTGCCCATCGCATCAGTGCCCATCGCGTCAGTGGAGGAAGTGTCGTTCGCCGGTGAAGACCATGGCCAGGCCGAGCTCGTCGGCCCGGGCGGTCGTCTCGTCGTCGCGCATCGCACCGCCGGGCTGCACCACCACCGCGACGCCCGCGGCCGCCGCGGCTTCGACGCCATCTGGGAACGGGTAGAACGCGTCGCTCGCACACGCCCCGCCGGTGGCCCGGCCGGCCGCCTTCTTCGCGGCGATCTCCCCGGACTCGACCCGGTTCTGCTGCCCGGCGCCGATGCCCACCGCCTGACCGTCCTTCACGAGCACGATCGCGTTCGACTTCAC
Organism: Acidimicrobiia bacterium; assembly: GCA_046598115.1. GTDB lineage: Bacteria > Actinomycetota > Acidimicrobiia > IMCC26256 > PALSA-555 > DASUAO01. The sequence goes on from JBKJJI010000072.1 coordinate 1,158, forward strand.
GTGCCCGCAGATGCGCCACGCGAGCTCCGCGTCGCGCCACTGCTCCTCGGTCGGCGCGACCTTGGTCACGACCTGCCAGTCGTCGCGTGACGCCGCGAAGTGGTGCGGTGCCTGCACGAGGAACCCGCCCGAGATCTGGCGCACGTCGATCGCCGGGTCTTCGGGCGGTGGCCCCTCCAGGATCCGGGTGTTCTTGCGCTTGGCGACCAGTGCGTCGACGGCGCCATCGTCGTACGAGGGCGCCAGCACCACGTCGGCCTGCGGGCCCGCGGCCATCAGCGCGACGGTCGCGGCGTCGAGCGGTCGGTTCGCGACGACGATCCCGCCGAACGCAGAGCGCTCGTCGCACTCGAGCGCGCGCCGGTATGCGGTGGCGAGATCGTCGGCGATCGCGACGCCGCACGGGTTTGCGTGCTTGATGATGGCGCAGGCCGCCTGGCCCGAGCCCCGATCCCCTGACCCCGGGTCCCCGAAATCCAGATCGTGGACGAGGCGCCAGGCCGCGTCGGCGTCGTAGTAATTCAGGTAACTGAGCGCGAGGCCGCTGTGCTGACGGACGCCGTCCCACCAGCTCGTCGTTCCCGTCAGCCGGTAGCGCGCCGCCTCCTGATGCGGGTTCTCGCCGTACCGGAGGGTCTCGTCGGTGCGGACCAGCGGGAACACGACATGCCTCGGGAGCAGGGCGTCGTCCTGGAGCCAACCCACGATCGCGGCGTCGTACGCCGCCGTGCGGGCGAAGGCCTCGAGGGCCAGCGCCCGACGGGTGTCGTCGGAGAGCGCGCCGTCGTTCGCTTGGAGCTCGGCGAGCACCTCGTCGTACTGGGCGGGCGAGGTCACGATGCCGACCCAGGCATGGTTCTTCGCCGCGGCGCGGGTCATGGCGGGCCCGCCGATGTCGATCGTCTCGATGTCGGGTCGCTCTGTGAACGGGTAGAGATTCGACACGACGAGGTCGAACGGCTCGATCCCGTGGGTCTCGAGGTCGGCCCGGTGCGACTCCTTCGCGCGGTCGGCCAGGATGCCCCCGTGCACCCGGGGGTGCAGGGTCACGACCCGGTGCTCGAGCATCTCGGGCACGCCGGTCATGTCCGACAGCAGCGTGACCGGGACGCCGGCGTCAGCGACGGCAGCCGCGGTCCCACCGGAGGAGACCAGCTCGTACCCGAGGTCGGCGAGACCCCGAGCGAGCTCGGCCAACCCGGTCTTGTCCCACACCGAGAGCAGTGCACGCTTCGTCGCCGCGGTGCTCACCCTTCTTCCCTTTCCTGTCCGGCTTCCTCGTCAGGTCCGGCGGAGCCGTCCGGCCGCGCGAGCAGGTCGCGCAGCACCCGGGGGTACAGCATCCGCTCGGAATCCTTGATCCGTTCGTGCAGCGACTCGGCCGTGTCGTCGGCCCGCACCTCGACGGACTCCTGGGCGACGATCGGCCCCTCGTCGACCGCGAGCGTCGCGAAGTGCACCGTACAGCCCGTCACCTGCACGCCGGCGGTCAGGGCGTCCTCCACGGCATGGGCGCCCTTGAACGCCGGGAGCAAGGAGGGGTGGGTGTTCGTGATCCGCCCGCCGTAGGCGTCGTGGACCGACTGCGCGAGGATCGTCATGAACCCCGCCATCGCGACGAGGTCGACCTCGTGGCGCTTCAGCGCGTCGACCACCCGATCGGTGTAGGCGGCCCGGTCGAAGTCGGCGCCGAAGGATTCCCGAGCGACCTGCTCGACCGGGATCCCCACCCGTTCGGCTCGCTCCACCGCACCACACGGGCGATCGACGATCAGCACCTCGACGGGAAGCCCGGCATCGACGATGGCCTGGAGGATGGTTCCGCTCCCCGACGCCAGCACGCCCAGCCTCCGCACGGGGCCGAAACTAGCCTCCCGCCTGCGTGCGGGCCCCGGAGCCCGGCGGCGAGGGTCCTTGCGTTGGCCGCTGATCCGTGATGGGCTGCGCTGGGCGCTTCGGACGACGGTCGCGCCCCCACATCTCAGTCGTTCGGAGGAAGTGCATGGATCTCACCAAGCTCTCGATGGGCGACAAGGTCATCGCGATCAGCGGAATCTTGTTGTTCATCCCGATCTCGTTCCTGGACTGGTTCCAGGCCAGCGCCAAGGGAATCCCGGGCGGCGCCAGTAGCGGCGGCAACGCCTGGGACTTCACCCTCACCTGGCTCGCCGTGCTTCTCGGGATCGCCATGGTGGTCCTGGTGGCACTGAAGCTCTTCGAGGTCAAGGTTCCCGACATCGGCGGCGCCTCGTGGGGGACGATCCTCCTCGGCATGGGTGTCGCCGCGTTCGCGTTCGTCATCATCAAGACGATCGCCGGCGTCGGCGTCCCCGACGGCGCGGAGGACATCATCGACATCAGCCGCAAGATCGGGCTGTTCGCCGGTGTGGTCGCCAGTGCCGGCCTCGCAGCCGGTGGCTACCTGCGCCTCCAGGAGGAGAAGGCCGGCGGGGGCAGCGCAGCTCCCCCGACCGCCTGATCCGGGGCGCAACCGCAACACTGCTCGAAGCGTCGCGACCGGCCCCCGTCACCGCGGGGGCCGGATCGCGTCCGCACCAACCACACACCACGATCTAGGGGGAGCACCATGGCAGACGAAGGAACCAAGACAGCAGGGCCCTCGCTGGGCGAGCGGCTCGGGTGGCGCTCCGAGCGCCGGCCCGTCGCCGGCTTCGCCCACATCCTCGCCGCAGGCGCCGGCCTGTTCCTGGTGATCGCAGCGGTCGCGCTGTCCGTCGAGATCGCCTCCAACGATCTCACCGTCCCCGGGGTGCTCGCGAGCCTCCTCGTCGCGGCGCTCGCGATCGTCGTCGGGATGCGCCTGCCCGGTCCGGCGCGCAGCGCGTGCGTCACCGCGCTCGCGACGATCGTCCCCGTCCTCTGGTTCTTCGTCTTCTTCGGCGACGGTGAGAGCGCCGGCGACGGGGCCATCCGCGGGTTGCTGCTGCTCTGCCTCGCCGTCTACGCGGTGCTCTATGTGCTCGGGTGGACCGCCGGCCGGGCGATCTTCCTGGGCCTCGCGCTCGTGTTCCTCGTCGGGTGGATCAACTTCGAGGTCGGCGGTGGCAACTCGGTCGCGCCGTTCCAGAACGAGGTCAGCGGCGAGACCGGGTTCGAGACGCCCTTCGGCGACGGAGGCTCCTCCACGGGCTTCGACGACGTGGGCGGCCAGAACAACGACGACACCGACGTCGTGTCGATGGTGCTGGGGCTCGGGTTCCTCGCCGCCGCGTTCGTCCTCGACAAGAAGGGCCGGGCCGGATCAGCCACCCCGTTCCTCGCCGTCGGGGCCGTCCTTGCAGTCGCAGGCGCGGCCGCACTCGGCGGGCGGGAGGGTGTCCTCCTCGGAGCCCTGATGGCCGCCGTCGCGGGCGCCGACATCGCCTTCGTCGGTTCACGCGGGAAGGATCGACGCGGATCCGTGTGGATCGGGGGGATTGTCGTGACTGTCGGCCTGCTCGCCGCGATCGCCGACCTCGCCGGCTCGGCACTCGGGCTCGCCGGCCTGGCGGCGCTGGTCGCGGTGGCACTCGCGGCGCTCGGCATCGTGGTGGCACCGAAGTTCGGTGAAGCGATCGACGGCGATGGTGCAGCCGCGGCCTAGAGGTTGCTGATGCCGTAACCCAGCCAGACGAGGGCGGCGATCGCCAGCAGGGCGATCCCGATCCAGCCGAGCACGATGCCGGCGATCGCCAGCCCTCGGCCCTTCTCGGTGCCGTGCGACGCCTCGATGCGCGTGAGCGCGACGTTGCCGAAGATCACCGCGAGGATCGCGGTGAACACCATGCAGAACAGGACCCCGAGCACCAGCGAGGCGACGGCGAACCCGTTCGTGCGTCCGCCAGGGCCGTACGCCGGACCCGCGCCAGGGACGGGCGGCGGCGGGGGCGGGGCTCCGGGCTCGGGAGCCGGGGGCGGGCCGGCTGGCCCTGGGGTGGGCGGCGGGGTCGTGGACACGATCCGAGCCTAGGACGAGCGGGTCAGAGCCCGGCGACGACGCCGACCATGAGCTCGCCGGCCTCGGTCGGGTTGAGCCCCACCTTCACGCCGGCGTCCTCGAGCGCCTCCATCTTCGCGGCAGCCGTGCCCTTGCCACCCGAGACGATGGCGCCGGCGTGGCCCATCTTCTTCCCCGGCGGGGCGGTGACCCCGGCCACGTAGGAGACGACCGGCTTCGTCATCTCGGCCTTGATGTGCGCGGCGGCCACTTCCTCGGCCGAGCCGCCGATCTCGCCGATCATCATGACGGCCTTGGTCTCCGGGTCGGCCTCGAACGCCTGGAGGCAGTCGATGAAGCTCGTCCCCGGGACCGGGTCGCCACCGATGCCCACGCAGGTGGTGACGCCGATGTCCTGCTGTTTGAGCTCGTAGAGCGCCTGGTAGGTGAGCGTGCCGGACCGGCTCACGATGCCCACAGGTCCCCCCGCCTTCGCGATGTGGCCGGCGGTGATGCCGATGTTGGCCTTCCCCGGGCTGATGATCCCCGGGCAGTTCGGGCCGAGCAGGCGCACGTTCGGGTGGTCGCGACGCAGCGTGTTGTAGAACCAGGCCTCGTCGTGTGCGGGAACGCCCTCGGTGATGACGACGATGAACTCGACGCCGCCCTCGGCCGCGTCCATGACCGCTGCCTTCACACCGGGTGCCGGGATGAAGATGCACGACGCGGTCGCGCCGGTGGCCTCCACCGCGTCCTTCACCGAGGCGAAGATCGGAATGCCGTCGACGTCGGTTCCGGCCTTCTTCGGGTTGGTGCCGGCCACGACCTGGGTTCCGTACTCCTTGTTGAGGAGGCCGTAGAAGCGCCCCTGCGAGCCCGTGAGCCCCTGGTAGACGACCTTGGTGGTCTCGTCGACGAAGATCGACATGATCTACTTCCCTCCGCGGGACTGGGCGATCTCGACGACCGTGTGGGCCGCGTCACGCATGGTCGGCTCGAGCCGGAGCTGGTCGGTCAAGTGCGGTTCGAGGATCGCCCGGCCCTCGTCGGCGTTCGTGCCGTCGAGGCGGATCACGATGGGTGCATCGATCGCCACGCGGTCGAGCGCCTGCACGATCCCGTTGGCCACCTCTTCGCCCTTGGTGATCCCCCCGAAGATGTTGATGAAGATCGCCTTGACGTTCGGGTCGTTGTTGATCACCTCGAGCGCGCCCGCCATCACGTCGGCGTTCGCGCCGCCACCGATGTCGAGGAAGTTCGCGGGCTTCCCGCCCACCTGGCTGACGATGTCGACGGTGCTCATGGCGAGCCCGGCCCCGTTGGCGATGATCCCGACGTAGCCGTCGAGTCCGACGTACTGGAGACCCTTCTCGTGCGCCGCGACCTCGCGGTCGTCGCGCACCTGGGTGGCGTCGTAGGCCTCGTACTCCGGGTGACGGAAGATCGAGTTGTCGTCGAGCGTCACCTTGGCATCGAGTGCATGGACGCGCCCGTCGGGCGTGAGGATCAGCGGGTTGATCTCGACGAGGTCGGCATCGGCGTCGACGTAGCAGCGCCACAGCTTCATGAGGATGTCGACCGCGCCCTCGGTGGCCTCGGGATCGAGCTTCGCGGCGGCGACCCACTCGCGGCACTGGACCTCGGTGAGCCCGTCGACCGGGTCGACGTGGATCTTGGCGATGGCGTCGGGGTTCTCCTCGGCGACCTGCTCGATCTCGACCCCACCCTCGGCCGAGAGCATGCCCAGGTGCAGCTTCGCGGAGCGGTCGAGCGTGAAGGAGGCGTAGTACTCGCTCGCGATGTCGCTGGCGTTCTCGATCCACACGATGTGCACGGTGTGGCCCTTGATGTCCATGCCGATGATGTCGGTGGCGTACTTCCGACACTCGTCGGCGTCGGCGGCGAGCTTGATGCCGCCCGCCTTGCCACGACCGCCCACCTGCACCTGTGCCTTCACCACCACCGGGTACCCGACCCGGTCGGCTGCGGCCACCGCGGCGTCGACCGTCTCGACGGCCTCACCCGCCGACACCGGCATGTCGTACTGCGCGAACAGCTGCTTGCCCTGGTACTCGTACAGATCCAATGTTCAGCTCCTGGCTTCCCGCTCTTGCCTGACGGCGCGGGCCGCTCGGGCCACGCTCGCTGCGGCGCAGGGTACCTGCGCCGCCACTGGTCGCTCGGCTCGGCTCAGCCCGACACGCGAGACTCCCGCTCGTCGAGGGCCGACTCGAGCCAGGTCGTGATCTCCCCGAGCTGCGCGCCGGGTGTGAAGATCCTCGCCACCCCCAGCGTCGCCAGCTCCGCCGCGTCCGCGGGGGGCACGATCCCGCCGCCGAAGACGAGCACGTCCGAGCGATCCCGGGAGGCCAGCTCCTCGACCACCCTGGGGATGAGCGTCATGTGGGCGCCCGACAGGACCGACAGCCCGACCGCGTCGGCATCCTCTTGGAGCGTGGTCTCGGCCACCTGCGCCGGGGTCTGGAAGAGGCCGGTGTAGACGACCTCGAAGCCGGCGTCGCGCAACGCCCGGGCGATCACCTTGACGCCGCGATCGTGTCCGTCGAGGCCGGGCTTGGCGACGACGACGCGGTAGCGCCGCTGCATCGTCGTCCGCCTCCCCCACTCGTCGCTCGACCCGGCCGGTGGCCCGGCCGAGGAACCACGGTACCGAAGGTCGCCCCGCACGGGCGAGGCGGTCGACCCGGTTCTGGCGTCGGGCAGGGGTCACCCAGACCCCGCGAACGACGCCAGAACGGTGCGAGCGGTCGCGGTCTGGGCCGACTCGGGGGGACCCCCGCCGGTAGGCGAGAATGCCCAGCGTGCCCGCCGCCCCGGACGACCGCCGGATCCTCGTCTTCGCCACCGGATTCGTGCTGCTTGCGGGCTTGGCGATCGCGGCGCTCCTCTTCCTCGTCACCGGTGGCGCCGACAAGGACCCGAGCCCGAGCGGCCCGATCTTCCTGGGCCTGGAACCCGAGCTGGCGGCCCGTACCGACGAGGGCGGACCGAGCTACATCGCCAGCCCGTTCGGCGAGCACGGCTTCTGGCTCGACCTCGAAGCGGGCGAGCTCGTGGCCCTCGACATCGTTCGCCCCGGAACCCGCTCGTGCATCGTGAAGTGGCGGGCCACCAAGGACTCCTACATCGCCTGCGACGGCGAACGTCTCGACACCACCGATCTCGCCCGCTTCGAGGTGACGATCGGCAGTACCGAGCCCGACACTCCGGCCGACTCGGTCTTCGTCGACCTGCGTCGGCGCGAGCCGGCGCCGAACGCGGGTTAGCCGCCCAGCCGCTCGAGCGGCGCCCACGCGAGGAGCAGCCGCTTCTCGCCGACGTCGCGGAAGTTCACGACCACCTCGGCCTTGTCGCCGCTTCCTTCCATGTCGAGGATCACGCCCTCGCCGAACTTGTCGTGGCGAACGTCGTTGCCCACCTTGAGGCCGACGTGCTCCGCCCCGCGCGCCCCGGGCGCCTCGCCACCACGTCGCACCGCGGCGTTGACGACGGCATCGCGGTGCGCAGCCGGGCTCCCCGTCAGGCGCCCGCTCCCGCCGCTCCCCCCGATGGCCTTCTCGCCGATCGCGTGGATGAGCTCCTCGGGGATCTCGGCGAGGAAGCGGCTCGGGGGGTAGTAGTCGGTCGAACCGAACAACGTGCGGCTCCACGCGTGGCAGAGGTAGAGGCGCTCACGTGCGCGGGTGATGCCGACGTAGCAGAGGCGCCGCTCCTCCTCGAGCTCCTCGGGGTCGCCGAGCGAGCGCACGTGCGGGAAGATACCGTCCTCCATGCCCGCCAGGAACACGACGGGGTACTCCAGCCCCTTGGCGGTGTGGAGCGTCATCAGCGTGACCGTGCTCTCGCTCTCTCCGTCGGATGCATCCATGTCGGTGACGAGGGAGATCGCCTCGAGGAACGCCTGCACGCGGGCGAGCCCGGTGGGGATCGCGACCGGCGCCTCGCTGTCGGTCGCCTCGGCACCGACGGCGATGCCGACGCCGGCGATCGCCGGGAGGCCCGACATGTCGCCCCGGTCCAGCGCCTCGTCGAACTCGCAACACACTCCGACGAGCTCGGCCAGGTTCTCGATCCGCCCCTGGGCCTCGATCGAGCGCTCGGCCTCGAGGTCGGCAACGTAGCCGGTGAGCTCCATCACCTTCTGGAGCGTGGCCCC
>JBKJJI010000249.1:0-4890 GCA_046598115.1 Acidimicrobiia bacterium
CCGCGCTCGACACGTCGGGCGACCTGGTGGCGCGACGGGCCGAGCAGGCACGCGCCTGGTTATGGGCCGAGATCGGCGCGTCGTTGCTGGACCGCCTCCGCGCGCACCCCGAGGCGGCTGCCGAGGCCGCGCGTCTCGAGGCGGAGGTCGTGACGGGTCGCGTCCCGCCGACGGTCGCGGCATCGCGCGTCCTCGACGCGTTCAGCGGCTGAAAACGTCCTGGGTCCCGAACTCGGCGATCGGCTCGGTAAAGCCGTCCAGGTAGCTCACGAGGGGATCGCGGGGTCGATCTCCGCCATCACCCAACGGGGACGCGGCGTTCCCCCGGATGATGCACACACGACGTCCCTCGTCTTCCGCGGTCGACAGGGAGCGCACGACGCGTCGCTTCTGGTCACGATCGAGCAGCTTGGGCCACAGGTTGACGAAGAGCCCACTGGGCGATTCGAGGTCCGTGAAGATGTAGAAGCTCCCGAGCGCGTGGGGATACGACCAGACCGCGTCGCAACTGGCCCGAAGCGATGCCGCGACGCCTCGGACCTCCTCGGGCCAGAGACCGCCGACCGAGGGTGCGACCGGATCGAGGCGGAGCAGGCTCGCACCCGCCAACCCGAGCGGTTGTTGATCGCGGTAGTCGGCCCACACGTCGACCGGCCAGAGGCTCATGGCCAACATCAACACGAACGAGAGCACGGTGACGACCACCCAATTCGCGACGCGCCTGACTTCCCATCGAGGGATGATTCGTTCGAATCCGACGGCGAGGACGATCGTGCACGGAACTGCAAGCGTGACGGTTGCCCAGGCGACCTGCGAGCCGGCGACGGGATAGGCGTGCAAGGCCTGCAAGATCGCGAGCGACACGAGCAGCCGCAACGCGAGCCGGACCTCCGGGCGGACGTCCGCCGTGCTCGCAAGCGCCGGGAGGAGCGCGACCGGCAGGAGCCACGCGCCGAAGTCACCGAGCTCTCCGATTCCGCTGAGGAACATCCACAGCGTGACGCCCACGAGGACCGCGTGTGGCCACGGGAATCGCGACCCGGGGGGCACCGATTGCACCGCAAGACGGCGCCAGTAAACCGCGAACGCGAGCAGCGCAACGGTTGGAACGATGACGTCCCACTCGAACGAGAGTGAGCTCACGATGACGTTGATGTCGGCGAGTCGAAGCGGCTCGACGAGCACGCCATCGATGAGACCCCCGATTGACGTCCCCGTCGCAACTGGCAACGCGATCGACGCAAGGACGGCTCCCAGGAACCCAGTCCCACCCGCGCGGAGGGCGCGCCGCGACACCGAGACCGTGTCAGCCGTGAGCGAGAGCGTCCCGAGCTCGAGCAGGGCGAGACTGACCATGAGCGCGAGCGACAGGGCCCAGGACCGGTCGAGGTTCTTGTAGACCAAGGCGAATGGACTCACCAGCGCGGCTGCGAGCAGGACGGCCTGCAAGCGCGGCCTGATCGAGCGATTGCCGATCACGAAAGCGAGTGTCAGTGCTCCGATCGCGAGCAGACCAACATTGACTTTGGTCATGAGGAGCGCGCCAACCGCTGCTCCGACGAACGCCAATGTGCTGCTGCGTCCGGAATCGGCGTAGCTGCACAACGAGAAGACCAGTACCGAGAGCAGGACGGCGATGAGCGATCCCGGGTGCATGGGCTCGGCGCCATGGACCGAGACGAGGAGCAGGAACGTACCGACCTGACACAGGAGCGCCCACGGCAGGCTCCTCGTCAACCGCCAGACGCCCGCCGCGAACAGTCCACTCGAGAGCGACGTGAACACCAACACGATCAGACGCCCGTTGTCGAGGGTCGGCTGCTTGCCCGTGAGCCAATACAGCGGTGTCATCACCAGGTAGTAGAAGGGCCCGTACTGGGAGAACGTCTTCTCGTAGAGGCTCCCGTGCTCCAAGAAGTTCCGGATCGTGACGAGCAGGTAGCCCTCGTCGTCGTACGTGACGAGACGATTGAAGAGCTCGGGGAAGTAGGCAACGGCCAGGATCGCACCCAGGGCGGCGATGGCGGTCGCCGCGGCGAATGCCGGGCGTCGAAGGATGGCCACGCTCAGCGCCGATTCCGGCGTCCTAGATCGCGCGGTCACTCGGACGCCTCTCGATCGCGCAACGTCGCATGGCAACTCGTCGCCTCCGTTCTCGGACAGTAACCGCCGGGGTCCGAGGCGAAGGCTGTCACCGCGGCACGAGGGGCGGGTCGCCGCCTCGAACCGACCCACACCTCCCACCCCGTCACCCGGAGGTCCCGATGCCCACGTCCCTCACGATCTGCCCGTGGCCCGACCCCGTCCTCGACACGGTCGGCCACGACCCCCGCTCGGTCTACGTGGAGAGCTTCTGGCTCCCCACGCTCGGCCCGACGACGGTGCTGCTCCTCCGGCACCTCGCAACGAAGTTCGACGAGCACCCCGACGGGATCGAGCTGCCCGTTGCCGACGCGTCGCGTGCGCTCGGTCTCGGCGAGCGATCGGGCACGAGCTCGCCGATCGTCCGATCGCTCCAACGCCTGGAGAACTTCGACCTCGCCTGCAGCGACGGACGCGGCACCGTCGCGGTGCGGCGCAACCTCCCGCCCGTCCACTCGCGTCACCTGCGCAAGCTCCCTCCCGAGCTGCGCAGTGCCCACGCTGGCTGGGCCGAGGCCCGACTCGCCGAGTCACCACTCGCCGAGGCGCGCCGACGTGCCCGTCGGATCGCGATGGTGCTGCTCGAGCAGGGCGACGACGCCGACCACGCCGAGCGCGTCCTCCACGCAACCGGCTTCCACCCCAGCGTCTGCCGCGATGCCGCTCGGTGGGCGTGGCAACGCCACCGTGACGCACTCGCCGAGGCGGAGGCCCCCGCGCAGACCGTTGTATGACGGACGTGCGTCTCTCACCCCGCCATAGGCGGGTGAGGGACGCATCAACACGCGTAGCCTCGCAGCGTGGGCGGCGTGGGCGACGGACTCGAAGTGCTCGCGAACTGGGTGCGCGACGCGGAGCACATCGTCGTGCTCACCGGGGCGGGGATCTCGACCGAGTCGGGCATCCCCGACTTCCGCGGCCCGCAGGGAGTGTGGACGAAGAACCCCGGCGCCGAGAAGACGGCGACGCTCCAGCACTACGTCGCCGACGCCGACGTCCGACGCCAAGCCTGGCGCAACCGCATCGAGAGCGAGATCTGGCAGGCCGAGCCGAACGCCGGGCACTGCGCCATCGCCGACCTCGCCCGGCGGGCGCGGCTCCACACGCTCGTCACCCAGAACATCGACGGGCTGCACCAGGCGGCCGGCAGCGACCCCGACACGCTCGTCGAGATCCACGGCACCGTCCACCACGTGAAGTGCCTCGCGTGCAGCTACCGGGCCCCCATGGACGTCGCGCTCGACCGGGTCCGTGCCGGCGAGGACGACCCCGCCTGCCCGCGCTGCGGGGGCATCCTGAAGTCGGCGACCATCAGCTTCGGCGAGAACCTCGTGCCTGAGGACCTGCACCGTGCCCATCTCGCGGCCGCGGCGTCTGACCTCTTCCTCGCGGTCGGGACGTCGCTCACCGTCTACCCCGTGGCCGGCTTGCCGGACGTGGCCGTCGGCAACGGCGCCCGGCTCGTCATCCTGAACGCCCAGGAGACACCGTTCGACCCGGTCGCCGCCGCCGTGCGCCGCGAGCCCCTCGGCGAGATCCTCCCGGCGCTGGTCGACCTGCTCTGAGCGCTGACCAGCGTCCTCACACCCCTCGCAACGGCGCTCGAGGCGAGGTTGGGAATATCCGACCTGAGGGGTAGCATTTCACCTGGTACCGCCCTGCACGCCCCAGAAGCACACCCCCAGAACAGGACCCCCCGATGGCCGGCTTCCGTGAGCTCCTCGCCAAGACCAAGGAGCGCATCCGCGAGATCGACCCCGCCGGCGCCGAAGCGCGCCTCGGCGACGCCACGTTCCTCGACGTGCGCGAGCAGGACGAGTTCGAGCAGGGCACGATCCCCGGTGCGGTCTTCATCCCCCGCGGGCACCTCGAGAGCCAGATCGAGAGCCGGGTCACCGATCACGACGCCGAGATCGTCGTGTACTGCGCCGGCGGTGTGCGCTCGGCCTTCGCCGCCGAGACCCTCCAGGACCTCGGCTACACCAACGTGGTCTCGATGGCCGGAGGCTTCGGCCGCTGGAAGAACGAGGGCCGGAGCTGGAAGACACCCGCCGTCCTCACCCCCGAGCAGCGCACTCGGTACCACCGCCACGTCCTCCTGCCCGAGGTCGGCGAGGCCGGCCAGCAGAAGCTGCTCGAGAGCAAGGTGCTGCTCCTCGGCGCGGGTGGGCTCGGCTCCCCCGCCGCCCTGTACCTCGCGGCCGCCGGTGTGGGCACGCTCGGCATCGTCGACATGGACGTCGTCGACGCCTCCAACCTCCAGCGCCAGATCCTCCACAACATGGATCGCATCGGCGACCGCAAGGTCGACTCGGCGAAGAAGACGCTCACCCAGCTCAACCCCGATGTCGACGTCGTCACCTACGACGTCCGCTTCGGCGCCGACAACGTGCTCGACATCCTCGACGGATACGACGTGGTCATCGACGGAACCGACAACTTCCCGACGCGTTATCTCCTCAATGACGCGTCGATACTCAAGCGCATCCCCGTGGTACACGGTTCGATCTTCCGGTTCGAGGGCCAGGTCACCGTGTTCAAGCCGTACGAGGGTCCGTGCTACCGGTGCCTCCTTCCAGAACCGCCGCCGCCGGAACTCGCGCCGAGTTGTGCGGAGGCGGGCGTACTCGGAGTGCTCCCTGGCATCATCGGATCCATTCAGGCGCTCGAGACCATCAAGTTGCTGCTCGACCTCGGCGACCCGCTCATCGGGCGTCTCCTCGCCTACGACGCGCTCGAGCAGTCGTT
>JBKJJI010000287.1:0-5238 GCA_046598115.1 Acidimicrobiia bacterium
GTCGACCGTGCGGCCGCACCCGGGGACCCGGCACACCGGATCACGCGCCCGGACGTACTCCCGCAAGGCGGCGGGGATCGCGTCGCCCGACGCGGGGGCGAGCGGGTCGTCGTCGTGGACCTCGCGGACGCGGGCGCCGTCGTGAAGGAGCTGCTGCACGGTCTCGACCGCGAGCGGCATGCCGGCGACCGACGGCTGGGCCTCCGAGCCCATGTGGATCACGATGTTGGGTGTCCACGGCCGCTTGCGGGGCTTCGCCCGTCGGCGGGCGCCTTCGAGCGTGACGACGGTCGCGGGTGAGGCCTCGGGGATCCCCGGTACGCCCTGCGTGCGTTCCCGGCACAAGCCGACGAGCGCGTCGGCGCCGCGGTGCGCCCGGGTGTCCCAGGCCTCGCCCTTCGCCGGGTGGAGCTGCTCGATGAGGTGCTCGAACACGGACTCGACGAGGACGCCGTCGAGGTCGGGGATCGCACCGCGGATGCGAAGCATCCCCCTGTGCGCCACCAGCGCAGTTCACGGGCTTCGTGTCGCGCCGCCATCTCGTCGGGAGTGACCACGCGCTGGCGGCGCACCATGCGGGCCAGGTCGGAGGGTGCGGCCTGCTTTCCGCGGGTAGCCCAGGCGGCATCGGTCGCCGGGGTCGCGAGCTGCACGATCGACTCGAGCTGCGCCATCGACAGGTCGCCGGCTTCAGCGGCTGCGGCGATCGCCGGCAGCTCCTCGAGCGCGCGGGCGACTTCGACCTCGGCGCGTGCCTGCTGCGTGCGCACCCCGTCGCGCGCCGCGACCCACTCGACGGCATCGCGCCCGTCGGTGGCGCGGCGCTCGTCGAGCACCCGGTCCATCGCGATACGGCGCATCGTCCACCGACGCTCCTCGCGGGCCGCGTCGTCGCGTGCCGCGCGCAGCCGCTCCGTCGGCCAGGTCCGGAAGTCGTCGAGGGTGTCGGTGAACATGCCCCTACTCAACCACGGGGGTGTGACACTCAACGCCGCTCGCGGGGGAATTGTCGGAAGAACTTTGTCGAATCGCGAGAACGTTCGTCACGACGCGTAGGTCACGCGATGCGCGCGGCAGTGTCACACGACCCCGGCTGCAGCGCCGACCCGTTCGCCCGTCAGCGGCCTCTAGCTGAACCCCGCGGACGGGGGGAGCTCGTGGCGGAGGAGGGCGTCATAGCGGCCGCGGATCAGCGCCTGGTAGCCGTCCTCTTCCATGGTGGTGATCCAGAACTGCCCGGCGCGCACGCCGTCGAACACGATCTCGGCCGCATCCGAGGGCGGGCGGCCGGTCTGGGAGGTCATGTCCTGGAGCGCCTGCCGGATGAAGTAGTGGTCGGGGGCCTGGGCCTCCGACGGGGGCTCCTCGCCAGTCGTGGTCTGGCGGTTGCGCTCCGACAGACCGATGCGGGTGTCGACCGCGCCGGGAACCAGGCACGACACGCCGATGTCGGAACCCTGCGCCCGCAGGTCGTGCGCGAGCGACTCGGCGAGCGCGGCGGCGCCGAACTTCGAGACCACGTACGGCCCCGAGTAGGCCACCGTCATCATCCCGGCCATCGACGCGGTGATCACGACATGCGCGGAGTCGTCCTGGGCCAACAGACGGGGTAGGAACGACCGCACGCCGTTGATCGGCCCCCACACGTTGACGTCGAGCACCCACTTCCAGTCGGCGACGGTGCGCTCCCACGACACGCCGGCCTGGAACACCCCCGCGTTCAAGCACAGCAGGTGCACCGCGCCGAAGCGGTCGTAGGCCGCAGCGGCGAGTGCCTCGACCGCGTCGGGATCGGTCACGTCGGTACGCACCGCGAGCGTCTCCGCGCCGAGCTCGGCGACCTCGGCCTCGGCTTCGGCGAGGGCGCCGTCCTCGACGTCGGCGAGCACGACCTTCATACCCTCGCCGGCCGCCTTGCCGACGAGCCCTCGCCCGATGCCACTCGCCGCGCCGGTGACGACGGCGACCTTCCCGGTGAAGTCCTCGATCACGACCCTGCTCCTCCGTCGCGGGCGGTGCGGGCCCACGCGCGGATATCGGGCACGAACATCTCCGGCACCTCGAACGCGGCGAAATGCCCACCACGGGGCTGATCCTGGAAGTACGAGATGGTGTACTGCACCTCGGCCCAGCGACGGGAGGTCTGCATGATCTCCTTCGGATACCGCGTGTAGCCGACCGGAACCTCGACCCGCGAGAACAGGTCGATGCTCCCGTCCTTGAGCCCCTTGTCGAACTCGTAGTACATGCGCGCCGCCGAGTGTGCGGTTCCGGTGACCCAGTACACCATCAGGTTGTCGAGGAGCTGGTCCTTGGTGAACGAGCGCTCGACGTCGCCATCGCAGTCGGACCACGTCCGGAACTTCTCCACGATCCAGGCCGCCAGCCCGACCGGGGAGTCGTCGAGCGCGTAGCCGATCGTCTGGGGCTTGGTGCTCTGCTCCTTGAAGTATCCCGAGTCGTGCTCGTTGTACTCGGCCATGCGCGCGAGGACGGCCTGTTCCCCTTCGGTGTGATCCTCGGTCATCGGGATCGGCGGGAACATGTTGAGGTGGATGGCGGCGCAGTGCGCAGGGTCCGCGAGCCCGAGCTGGCTCGTCACCATGGAGCCCCAGTCGCCACCCTGGGCGACGTAGCGGTCGTAGCCGAGCGCCGCCATCAGCACGGCCCAGGCCCGCGCGACGCGCCCGACGTGCCAACCCCGCTCGCAGGTCGGCCCCGAGAACGCATACCCCGGCAGCGACGGCACGACGACGTGGAACGCGTCCGCAGCATCCCCACCATGGGCGACGGGGTCGGTGAGCGGGCCGATCACGTCGAGGAACTCGACGAACGACCCCGGCCACCCGTGCGTGAGCACGAGCGGGAGCGCGTCCTCGACCGGCGAGCGCACGTGTAGGAAGTGGACGTTCGTGCCGTCGATCTCGGTCGTGAACTGCGGGAACGCGTTCATCCGGGCCTCGCGTGCCCGCCAGTCGTACCGGTCGCGCCAGTACTCGACGAGCGACTGCAGATACCCGAGCTCGGTGCCGTAGTCCCAGTCCGCGTCGGGGATCTGCTCCGGGAAGCGCGCCCGCGCCAGCCGCTCGTGCAGGTCCTCGAGGACCGCGTCGGGGACGGCGATGGTGAACGGCTGGATGTCGACCGGATCAGGCATGCGTCAGTGCTTCAGGAGGAAGCCGTCGGTGATCGGCGTGCGGCCCTCGTAGAAGGGCGCGAGCGCCTCGCTCACGTTGTCGGGCGTCCACCGTTCGGGCGTGTCGAACGAGGTGTCGGTGGCGGGACCCGCCAACACGCTGATCTGGCGGCCCCACACGATGAACACCTGCCCGCTCACGTTCGCGGCCTGCGGCGAGCCGAGGAACGCGACCAGCGGTGACACGTTCGTCGGCGCGAACACCTCGAAGTCGCCATCGGTGGCGTCGAAGCCGCCGAGCTGCTCGGTCATCTGCGTGCGGGCGCGGGGAGCGATCACGTTCGCGTTCACGCCGTGACGGGCGAGCGCCTGCGCGGCCGAGAGCGTGAGCTGGATGATCCCGCCCTTCGCGGCGGCGTAGTTCGGCTGGCCGACGGCCCCGAACAGGCCGGCCTCGGACGTCGTGCTCACGATGCGCCCATCCACCGGCGCGCCGTCGGCCGCCTTCGACTTCTCCCGCCAGTACGAGGCGGCGTGGCGCATCGGGGCGAAGTGACCCTTGAGGTGGACGCGGACCACCGCGTCCCACTCCTCCTCGCTCATGTTGAAGAGCATCCGGTCGCGGAGCACCCCGGCGTTGTTCACGAGGATGTCGAGGCTCCCGTAGGTGTCGATGGCAAGCTGCACCATCGCCTTCGCGCTCTCCCAGTCGGCGACGTCACCGAAGTGCGCCGTCGCCTCGCCGCCCGCGGCCTTGATCGCCTCCACCGTCCCGTCGGCCGGGTTGGCACCACCGGACGGCGCGAAGTCGTTCACGATCACCTTCACGCCCTGGCCCGCGAGCTCGAGCGCCTCCGCCTGGCCGAGGCCCTGCCCGGCGCCGGTGACGATCGCGACCTTGCCGTCCATGCCTTCGAGCACGAGCACATCCTCCATCTGGGGATCGGGCGCTGGATCTGCCCAGACCGGCCATGGGGCGGGCCCGGAAACTGGAATACGTTCTACCGCATGGCCGACGAGCGACGCGTAGCGATGGTGACCGGGGCGAGCCGGGGGATCGGCAAGGCGACGGCCCTGGCGCTCGCCGAGGCCGGGCTCGATGTGGCGATCACGGCCCGCACGGTCACCGAGGGGACCGGCGTCGACGACTCCGACACGGCCGGCCGCCCGGTCCCCGGCAGCCTCGAGACGACGACCGCCCTCATCGAGGAGCACGGCGTCCGGGCGCTCGCGGTCCCGATGGACCTGCTGGACCGCGACTCGCTCGTCGCGGCGGTGCAGACCGTCGTCGACACCTGGGGTCGCCTCGATGTGCTCGTGAACAACGCGGTGCACACGGGGCCGGGCAGCATGCTGCGTTTCGACGACACGACCATCGAGATGATCGAGACCAAGCTCGCCGCGAACGTCGTCTCGCAGGTGGTGCTCATCAAGGCCGCGCTCCCCCACCTCCTCGCCGCCGAACGGGGCACGCTCGTGAACGTCACGTCCGCGGTGGCCATCACCGATCCACCCGCGCCCGCCGGTGAGGGCGGCTGGGGTAGCGCCTACGCGATGTCGAAGGGTGCATTCCACCGCCTCGCGGGGATCCTCGCGGTCGAGCAGCCCGGCCTCCAGGTGTTCAACGTGGAACCCGGCTACGTGGTGACCGAGCGCATGGAGGAGAACGCGAAGAACCTCGGCCTCGAGGGCGTCTACCCCGGCGCGCCACCGAGCGTCCCGGCGTCGGTGATCACCTGGTGCGCCACATCCCCCGAGGCCGCCGAGCTGAACGGCCAGACGATCTCCGCCCAGCGCTTCGCCAAGCAGCGCGACCTACACCCACCGTGGAAGCGGTGAGTCGTCTCGCTGCTTCAGGGCGCTACTTCAGGGCGATCGCGTTCGGCGGGGAGCCGATGCCGCCGACGATGCCGAGCGGCTTGCTCGTGAACAGGAACTCGTAGACGCCGTCGGTCGCGCAGTCGTCCGCGAGCGACTCGAAGTCGAAGAACTCCCCCATCGGGATCCCCAGGTACACCATCACGCGGACGTGCACCATGTCGTCCGGTCCCAGGCTGCCGCCGTCGAGGCCCGCGGGTGGGAACGGCTCGACGGTGGGGTTG
>JBKJJI010000354.1:0-2797 GCA_046598115.1 Acidimicrobiia bacterium
CCGCCGGCGTTGTTCACGAGCACGTCGAGCCGATCGAACCGCTCGATCGTCGCGGCCACAACGGTGTCGATCTGCTCCGGGTCGCGGATGTCGGCGGTGACGAAGACCGCGGTGCGCCCGCCCGCCTCGGGGAGCGCCTCCGGTTCGGTGCGACCGCAGATCACGACGTCGGCGCCGGCCGCGAGGAGCGTCTCGGTGATCCCGAGGCCGACCCCGCGTCCGCCGCCGGTGACGATCGCGACCCGGCCCGAGAAGTCCAGCGGATCGCTCGTCGCCCCTGTGGCCATGGGTGCGACGGTACCTGACGGGTCGTCAGCACTGCCGGGTAGCCTGCTCGCCATGATCCGAAGCGTTGTTCGGGACCATGTCGCGGAGATCGTGCTCGACAACCCGCCCGTCAACGCGCTCCCCGTCGCGGGCTGGTTCGAGCTGGCGGACACGATCCGCCGGCACGGTCGCGACGAGAACGTCCGGGCGGTGATCATCGCGGCGAACCCCGAGCTGCGTGCCTTCCAGGTGGGCGTCGACATCAAGGAGCTCGCCGCCGATCCGACGCACGAGTCGCTGATCGCTGTGAACCGGGGTTGCTACGAGACGTTCGCAGCGGTCTACGACTGCGAGGTCCCGGTCATCGCGGCGGTCCACGGTCACTGCCTGGGCGGCGGCGTGGGGATTGCGGGCAATGCCGACATCCTCGTCGCAGCCGACGACGCGACCTTCGGGGTGCCGGAGGTGGACCGCGGCGCGCTCGGCGTGGCCACGCACCTCGCGCGGCTGGTGCCGTACAAGAAGATGCGCACGATGTTCCTCACCGGGCAGATGATCACCGCCGCCGAGCTGTACGAATTCGGGAGCGTGGAGCGCGTGGTTCCCCGCGCCGAGCTCATGGGCGTGGCGCGCGAGATCGCCGCGATCATCGCCAAGAAGAGTCCGATCGTGATGCGACGCGCGAAGGAGTCGCTGAACGCGATCGATCCGGTCGACGTGAAGCGCTCGTACCGGTTCGAGCAGGGGTTCACGTTCGAGCTGAACCTCTGGGGCGACTCCGACGAGCTGCGCCAGGCGTTCGTCGACAAGCGCGACGCCGATGTCGGCGGAGCCGACCGCGGGGATGTCGGCGGAGCCGCTTCCGAAAAGGATGTCGGAGGGGACTCGGGGAAATGACCAAGTCGAGGGTGCCGGTCATCGAGGGGATGTTCCGGGAGGAGGCCGATGGGACGGGCCGGCTGCTCGGCGGGCGCTGCCCGACGTGTGGTGCATCGTTCTTCCCGAAGCAGTGGTCGTTCTGCCGGAACCCGGCGTGTGGCGGCGCCGAGCTCGCCGACGTCGACCTGTCGACCCGCGGCACGCTCTGGTCCTTCACCGACAACCGCTACGCGCCACCACCGCCATATGCGGCGCCGAAGGGCGACGACTTCGAGCCGTACGGCGTGGCCGCGGTCGAGCTCGCCGAGGAGCAGATGGTCGTGCTGGGCCAGCTCGCCCGGGGGACCGACATCGGATCGCTCGCGCTCGGCCGGGAGATGGAGCTCGTCGTCGAGGACTTCTACGAGACCGACGACGAGGTTCGCACGGTGTGGAAGTGGAAGGTGGCCGAATGAAGGTGACCGGATGAGGGTGGCCGGATGAGCGACGTCGCGATCCTCGGGGTCGGCATGCACCCGTGGGGCAAGTGGGGCAAGAACTTCGTCGAGTACGGCGCGGTCGCGGCCCGGGCGGCGCTCGCCGACGCGGGGCTCGGCTGGGCCGACGTCGACTACCTCGCCGCTGGCAACACCATGCGCAACGGGTACTCGGGCTACGTGTCCGGGTCGACGTTCGCCCAGGCACTCGGGTGGAGCGGTGTGCCGGTCTCGTCGAGCTACGCCGCGTGCGCGAGCGGCGCGGTGGCAATCGAGGCGGCGCGCGCCCGTATCAGGGCCGGGATGGCCGACGTCGCACTCGTCGTCGGTGCCGACACGGCGCCGAAGGGCTTCTTCGGACCGTTGCCCGGCGACCGCCCCGAGGACCCCGACTGGTTGCGCTTCCACGTGCTCGGCGCGACGAACCCGACGTACTTCGCGCTGTACGCCCGACGCCGGATGGAGCTCTACGGGGCGAGCACGAAGGACTTTGCGGCGGTGAAGGTGAAGAACAGCCGCCACGGGCTCTCCAACCCCAACGCGCGCTACCGCAAGGAGTTCACCGAGGACGACATCGCCGAGTCGCCGGTCGTCGCCGACCCGCTGCGGCTCGTCGACATCTGCGCGACGAGTGACGGTGGTGCCGCGGTCGTGCTGGCGAGCGCGGAGTACGCAGCGAAGATCGCCGATCGGTCGCGCCACGTGCGCATCGCCGGGCTCTCGACGGTCACGCCCACGTACCCGAACACCTACCTCGACATGCCCGACATCGCGACCGACTCCGCCGTCGGCGCGCCCGCGGCGCCGCGGCCGTTCCGCGACTCGATCGCGCACGCTGCGTACGAAGAGGCGGGGCTGGGGCCCGACGACCTGTCCTGCGCGGAGGTCTACGACCTCTCCACCGCGCTCGAGCTCGACTGGTACGAGAACATCGGGCTGTGCGGGCCGGGCGAGGCCGAGTCGCTGCTGCACTCCGGCGCGACGACGCTCGGCGGGCGCGTGCCGGTCAACCCGAGCGGTGGGCTGGCCTGCTTCGGCGAAGCGATCCCGGCCCAGGCGATCGCCCAGGTGTGCGAGCTCACGTGGCAGCTGCGGGGGGAAGCCGGCGACCGCCAGGTCGAGGGTGCTGTCGTGGGCCTGTCGATCAACCAGGGTCTGTTCGGCCACGGCTCCTG
>JBKJJI010000104.1:0-9858 GCA_046598115.1 Acidimicrobiia bacterium
CGGAGGTCGGGGGTTCGAAACCCCTCGGTCACCCCACTCGCACGCGCCCCCGTCCGCGGGGGCGCGTCGCGCGTCCGGGCGCTCAGGCTGCCGGGCGGTCGAGCACGGCCCGCAGTGCCACCTCGAGCGTCGGGTGCGCGAACTCGAAGCCGCTCGCCTCGAGCTTGGCCGGCATCACCCGCTGGCCGTCGAGCAGCAACGACTGGACGAGCTCGCGGCCGAAGCGCGCCTTGAGCGGGAGGAGGGGCGTCGGCAGCACCGTCGGTCGGCCAAGCACGCCGCCGAGCGTTTCAGTGAGCTCGGCGTTGGTGACCGGGTTCGGCGCGGTGAGGTTGACCGGCCCGGTGAGGTCGACGCTCCGGAGCGCGTACGCGATCGCCGCGAGCTCGTCGGGCAGGGAGATCCACGACATGTACTGGCGCCCGTCGCCCACCCGTCCGCCGAGGCCGAGCTTGAACGGGAGCAGCAGCTTGCCGAGCACGCCGCCCCCGGACCCGAGGACGATGCCCGTGCGGATCGTCACGACCCGGATCCCCGCGGCGACGGCCGGGGCGGCCGCGGCCTCCCACCGCACCGCGACCTCGGCGGCGAAGTCGTGCCCTGGCCCGCTCGCCTCGGTGACCACCTCGTCGCCCCGGTTGCCGTAATAGCCGACCGCCGAGCCCGAGACGAGCACCGACGGCGGCTTGGCGAGCCCGGCGAGCGTGGTCGCGAGGAGCGCAGTCGGCACCGTCCGACTCTCACGGATCAGCCGCTTGCGCGCGGCCGTCCAGCGCGCGTCGCCGATGCCCGCACCGGCGAGGTGGACGACGCCGCCGATCCCCTCGAGTGCACCGGCGTCGATCGTCCCGGCCTCGGGATCCCACGAGATCGCGTCGACGCCCTTCGGGACGCTTCGCCCGCGCACCGCGCGGATCGGCCGATGCCCCTCCGACGCGAGCGCGCCGACCAGCGCGGAGCCGATGAAGCCGCTCGAACCGGTGACCAGCACATCCATCGGGTCCAACCTATGCCGACGCGCCTCCGGCCGCAGCACCGATGATCGGGGACCGTCTTGGTACGCTGCCTGGGCACCACGCGCCCCTAGCTCAACTGGTCAGAGCAAGTGACTCTTAATCACTAGGTTCAGGGTTCGAGTCCCTGGGGGCGTACCACGAGCAGCCCAGTTCGATCGCGCGCCGCGCTGGCGGCCGGTCCCTACACTCATCCGCCGTGAGCGCCCTCTCCCCCGTCGACTTGTTCCGGCTCGACGGTCGTGTCGCGATCGTCACCGGCGCGAGCAGCGGCCTCGGCGACCGGTTCGCCCGGGTGCTCGACGCTGCGGGAGCGAAGGTCGTCCTCGCCGCCCGCCGGGCCGATCGCCTCGAGGCGCTCGCGACCGACCTCACCGACGCCCTCGTCGTGCCCTGCGACGTCGCCGACCCCGACGCCCGCCGCGCGCTCGTCGCGGCGACGGTCGCGCACCACGGCCACATCGACGTCCTGGTGAACAACGCGGGAACCGACTCGATCACCCCCGCGATCGACGTGCCGATCGAGGACTTTCAGCGCGTGATGGAGGTGAACCTCGTCGCGCCGTTCGACCTCGCCCGCCTCGCGGCCCGCGAGATGGTCGCTTCGGAGCGGGGTGGTTCCGTCATCAACATCGCCTCCGTCTGGGGGATGGTGGGGGTGGGTCAGATCCCTGACGCCGGGTACGCGGCGTCGAAGGGCGGCCTCGTGAACCTCACCCGCGAGCTTGCAGCCCAGTGGGCACGCAAGGGCGTGCGGGTAAACACGATCGCACCGGGGTGGTTCCGTAGCGAGATGACGGAGGAGCGGATGTTCGACGACGAGGCATCGATGCGCTGGGTCCGCCAGCGCACCCCCATGGGGCGCACCGGCAACGAGCACGAGCTCGATGGGGCCCTGCTCCTGCTCGCTTCCGACGCCAGCACGTTCATCACCGGCGCGGTGCTGCCCGTCGACGGCGGCTGGACGGCGATCTGATGGTGTGCTTCCCAAGGGCGGGCCGACGTATGGCCCTGACCGGGCTCTGCCTGATGCTCCTGCTCGCTGCCTGCACGACGACCACCACGACCGGCAGCGGCAACGGCGGATCGGCACCGGACGGCCCGGTCGACCTGCTCCACCGGCGCGGGGCCGCGGCCGAATCGATCGCGGCGATCGAACGCGTCGTCGGAGCGTCGCTCGCGCGGGTCACCGACGTCGCCGTCTACCCGGAGTACCTCATCGTCGAGGCCCAGGACCCCGACATCCCCGACCACATCGACCGGTACCAGTGGCGCGACGGCGACGTCCCCACGCCCGAGGCGGTGCAGCTCAGCGGACCCCAGGAGGACGTCGATGCGTCGCTGTTCCCGACCTCGGCCGTCCCGTGGAAGCGCCTCGCCGCGATGGTCGCCGACGCCGAGCGGGCTGCGCTCCACAACGAGCCGCTGCGCATCGAGAGCCCACGCGCGGGTTACGTGATCGTCGACCGGTCGACATCGCCTGCCGACGACGGGAAGGTCCTCGTACGCATCTACATCACGGGGCCGCGTCGCAGCGGCTACGTCGAGATGACCACGACCGGCGACATCCGCAGCGTCAACGTGAGCTGAGGGTCGCGCACCCGCGCCGGGGCGCTCAGGCCCGGAGCCTCGCGACGTCGGCCAGCACCTCACCCGCGAAGCCGGCGGTGTCGCTCACCTTGTAGGACTTGCGGATGACACCCTCGGGATCGATGAGGTACGCCAGGCGCTTCGCGAAGCTGACCTTCTCCGTCCCCGGGTCACGGGTCTCGTACGCCACGCCGACCTGCTCGTCGAAGTCGGACAGGAGCCGGTACGGGAAGTCGAACTTGTCGTGGAACACCTTGTTCGCCTCGACGGCATCGAAGCTGATCCCGAGCACGACGCAGTCGGCGTCGGTGTACTCCCGGGCCTGATCACGCAGGCCCTTGCCCTGGATCGTTCAGCCGGGGGTGTCGGCCATCGGGTACCACCACAGCAGCACCCAGTGACCACGCTCGTCGGCCAGCGACACCGAGCCCCCGTCCTGGTCAGGGACGGTGAAGTCGGGTGCGATCGTGCCCTCGCGTAGCATGCCGGAATCGTAGGGCACCAGCCTGCGCACTTCGCGCGACACTGAGGCCCAGGCGAGCGTGGCGGAACGGCAGACGCGCCGGGTTTAGGTCCCGGTGCCCTTCGGGGTATGAGGGTTCGACTCCCTCCGCTCGCACCCGGCGCTCGCGCTAGCCCCGCTTCTTGCGTCGCTTGGCGTCCTTCTTCTTGCGCCCGAAGCGCTTCTTCCCCTTGCCGTCGAGCTCCGCGAGGATGTCGGGCGCCGCCGAGTTGATGATGTCCTCCGCCGCATCGAGCAGCGCAGCGATGTCCTCCCCTTCCGGCTCGGGACCCGCGTCCGCGACCGGGCGGTCGGTGCTCCCGACCTGCCAGCCGACGTCGATCCGGCGCAGCTCGAAGATCGGGCAGTCGTCCGGGCACCGCCACGGCGCCTCGGGCGCCTGGTCGAGCCGACACTTCTGCACGACCTCGCCGGCCGCGTACGTGCGGCTCTCGTAGAACCGACAGTTCGTGCGCATGGCCATGGCGCATTCTGGCCCATCCCCCGGTGCCCGAAGCGCCGCGCGTGCCCAGTGTGTCCTGGTGGATTTGCGCTACAGGTGGCCCGCTCTTCGTACCGACACACATGGACGAGGCGCCCACCGGCGCCACAGGGAACGAGCCATGACCCGTCGACCCGCACCGCGACCCCCACCGGGCCCGGACGCGACCGCGGTGACCCCGGGATTCGCCCGAGCCGTGCTCGAGCACGGCAGCGAGGCGATGGTCGTCGTCGATGGCGCCGCCCACCTCTCCTGGGCGAACCCGGCTGCCGAGCAGCTCCTCGGCTACCAGCGAGGATCGCTCCTGGGCCGATGCGTCCTCGACCTCGTCCACCCCGACGACCTCGGCCTCGCCGTCGAGGCGTTCGGGACGACGACCACCACCGGACCGGGCGTGAAGGACGGCGTCGACGTCCGGGTCGCCAATGCCGATGGCGTGTGGCAGCGCGTGGCGGCCGTGGCCACGAACCTGCTCGATGACCCCGACGTGGCAGGGGTGCTGCTCGTCCTGCGTCGCCTCGACGCCCTGCCCGGATTCGCCGACCGTCAACGCGCCTGGGAGCAGCGATTCGTGGCCGCGTTCGAGCATGCGCCGATGGGCCGAGCCATCGTCTCGAGCGACGGACGCGTCGTCCGCGTGAACCGCAAGCTGGCCGAGATCGTGGCGAGGACGCCCGAAGATCTCATCAGCGTCACGCTCGCCGACTTGCTCCCGGGGGTACCCGCACCCGCACGAATCGGTGACGCCTCGGTCGAGGTCGAGACGACGGTCGACTCCCCCGACCAGGGCACGCGTCGGCTCGCGATCACGGTGAGCCCGATGGCCGCGGGCGATGACAGCGACGAGGACAAGGGACATCTCAACGTCTTCGTCGAGGACATCACCGATCTGCGGGAGGTCGAAGACCGCCTGCGGAGCACGCAGGACGAGTTCCGCGCCCTCGTGGCCCACTCCTCCGACATCATCACCGTCCTCGAGCCCGATGGCTCCTGGCGCTCGTCGAGCGCGGCCGGCTCGCGGCTCCTCGGCTACCCAGAGGGCATCGATCCCGAGGGCGGCATCTTCTCCCTGCTCCACCCCGACGATGTTCCGCCCGCGCTGGCGGCGCTCGCCGAGGTCCTCGCCGGGACGCGAGGGCCCGAGAACCCGATCGTCCTGCGCGTCCGGAGCTACGACGACGCCCGGTGGCTCCACCTCGAGACCATCGCCCGAAACCTCGTCGACCACCCGGCGGTGCGCGGCATCGTCCTCAACTCGCGGGACGTCACCGGGCGGATCGAGGCGGAAGCGAAACTACGCGAGTCCCAGGACCGTTTCCAGGCTCTCGTGCAGCACTCGCGAGATCTGATCGTCGTGCTCGACGATCAGGGCCGCATCGAGTACCTGAGCCCCGCGTCGGAGAAGCTCCTGGGGTACGACCCCGACGAGATGCGCGGCACCGAGGGCCTCAGCCTGGTCCATCCCGACGATGCGGATCTCGCATCGACGCACCTCCTCGAGATGCTCATCGAACCCGGCGCGACCCGCGAGATGCAGATGCGCCTCCGCCACGCCGACGGCTCGTACCGGACGGTGGACTCGATCGGTCAGAGCCGCATCGACGACCCCGCCGTCCGGGGCATCGTGCTGAACATCCGTGACATCACCGACCGGGCGGAGACCGAACGCGCGCTGCGCTCGGTGCAGGAGCGGTTCCGCTCGCTCGTCCAGCACGCCAGCGACGTCATCACGGTCGTCGACCTCGACGGCACGCTCACGTACGCGAGCCCCTCGATGGCCCAGGTGCTCGGCTACGAACCGATGGAGATCCTCGGCACGAACGCACTCGACCGCATCCACCCCGAAGACCGCGATCGGGTCCTCGAGGCATCGGCGAAGGCGATCGACGACGACGCGCCGGCGACAGTCGAGTACAGGAGCCTCACCAAGTCCGGCGAGGTCCGAGTCTTCGAGGCGATCACGACCGACCTGCGCGGCGAGCCCTCGGTCGCCGGGTTCGTCACGAACGCGCGCGACGTCACCGAGCGACGCGCCGCCGAACGCCAGGCGGCACGGCTCATCGAGGTGCTCGAGAAGAGCAACGAGGTCGTCGTCCTCTCCGATCCGTCCGGGCGGCTCGTGTACTCCAACCCACGCGCCCGGGAATTCCTCGGCCTCGGCGACGAGCACGACGTCGGGGAGCTCTCCAGCTTCGAGTCGCGCCAGCGCCTCCGCGAGGAGATCATGCCCCTCGTACGGGCACACGGGCTCTGGACCGGCGAGCTCACGCTGCGCACCTCTGACGGGAACGATGTGCCGGTGATCGCGACCCTCCAGGCCCACCGCGAGGACTCCGAGATCGTCCTGATCTCGACGCTCGCCCACGACATCACCGACCTCAAGCGCGCCCAGCATCGGCTCGAGTACGAGGCGAACCACGATGCGCTCACCGGCCTGCCCAACCGGGCGATGTTCCTCGAGGTGGGCGAGCAGGCCATCGGGCGCGCCCAGCGCCACGGCTCGACGACCGCCGTCCTGTTCCTCGACCTCGACGGCTTCAAGGAGGTCAACGACTCCCTCGGGCACGACGCCGGCGACCGGGTCCTCGTCGAGCTCGCCCGCAACCTACGTGTCAGCATGCGCACCGGCGATCTCGTCGCCCGGCTCGGTGGCGACGAGTTCTGCGTGCTCTGCGAGAACGTCGAGAGTCGTGAGGAGATGCTCGAGCTCGGCCAGCGCGTATGCAACACAGCCGCGCTCCCGATGACCGTGTCGGGGCGCGAGGTGAAGATCGGCGCCAGCATCGGCGTGGCGTTCGACACCGGCGGCGCGACCAAGATCGGGAACCTGCTCCGCCAGGCCGACGTCGCGCTGTACCGCGCGAAGCGGGCCGGTGGCTATCGGGTGGAGCTCGCCGAGCCCTCCGACGCCGTCAACCCAGCCAGCCCTCGGTCTGCGTCAGCAGATGCCGGCTGACCGCGAGGCACCGGTCGAGCAGCTCGCAGGCCACCGCATCGCCCTCGCGGATCTTGATGAGCGACACGTTCTGGTGGGCGACCACGCGTAGTGAGCGCTCTTGCGCGTCGGTCGCGTCGGGGATCGAGTCGATCGCGGAGACGTCGAGGGGGAGATCCGGACCGCCGATCCCCGCGAGCTCCGTGGCCACGAGGAGCAGGTCGGGTGCGTGCGTGAGCGGCGGCAGCCCCCACGTGAAGTTGAGCGGGAAGGCGTACTCGTCGGGTGGGTCCTCACCCTCGGGCAGGATCATCACCATGTCCTCGAACCCGAGGAGCACCCGGGGGTCGATCTCGAGGGAGAGATAGAGGTCGACCGGGCCCTCGCACCCTTCCTCGGGGTGCACGTCGACCTCCCACGTCTGGCGGAGCGAGTAGCTCTCCACGAAGTGGCGCTCGTCGTGGACGTGGAAGCCGTGCTCGACGGCATGGTCCTTCAGGTCGGCGACGAACCCGGCCACGTCGATGACGGCCACTCGACACCTCCTCGTCTTCTCGGATTCGCTCGTCCGGCCGTGTTCACGCGGTCGGGTCGTCGGTTGCGATCATTGCTCGGACACCGTCCGCGAGGCTACGGAACGCGCGACCCCGATGCGACAACAGATGCTTCTCGCCGGCAGACATCTCCGAGAACGTGCGACCGTCGCCCTCGGCGGGGACGAACACGGGGTCGTACCCGAAGCCACCCCGTCCACGGGGCTCGGCGGTGATCGCGCCCTCGACCGCGCCGAGTGCGGCAACCTCCCGGCCGTCGGGCCACCGGGCGATCGCCACCGTCGTGAACCTGGCGGTCCGCTCCTCGGCGCCGACATCGGCAAGCCGTTCGAGCAGCAGGTCGACGTTGTCGGCGTACGACGCATCCGCGCCTGCGAAACGAGCAGAGTGCACACCCGGCGCGCCTCCCAGCGCGTCCACCTCGAGCCCGGTGTCGTCGGCGAGCGCCGGGCGACCCGTCGCGTGCACGATCGCCACCGCCTTGAGGCGGGCGTTCTCCTCGAGGGTCGCCCCGGTCTCCTCGACCTCAGGGATGGAAGGGTCGCGCGGCTCGAGGTCGATTCCCGCGTACGAGAGCACCTCGGCGATCTCGCGCGCCTTGTCCGGGTTCGCGGTGGCGAGCACGAAGCGCGTCGCCGGAGCCGTCACTTGGGGCGCGGGCGGGGGGGCTCCTCGAGCATCTGGCGCTGGAGGTCGAACAGCTCGGTGATCCCGGACTCCGCGAGCGCGAGCATCTCGTCGAGCTCGGTGCGACTGAACGGCAGCCCTTCGGCCGTGCCCTGCACCTCGATGAAGCGTCCGGCCCCCGTCATCACCACGTTCATGTCGACCTCGGCGCCCGCATCCTCGGAGTAGTCGAGGTCGAGGCTCGGCGTCCCTCCCACCACACCGACGGAGATCGCGCCGCAGGCATCCGTGAGGGGATGCGAGAGCAACGTCCCCTCCGCGACGAGCCGCGAGCAGGCGTCGTGCAGTGCGAGGTACCCGCCCGTGATGGACGCGGTGCGCGTCCCGCCGTCGGCCTGGAGGACATCGCAGTCCACGGTGATCTGCACCTCGCCCATCGTCTGCAGGTCGGTGACGGCGCGCAGCGACCGACCGATCAGGCGCTGGATCTCCTGGGTGCGCCCGGACTGCTTGCCCTTGGCCGCCTCTCTCCCCACCCGTTCTGGGGACGACCCGGGAAGCATCGAGTACTCGGCGGTGACCCAGCCGCGGCCTGTCCCGCGCATCCACGGTGGGACCCGCTCCTCGACCGACGCCGTGCACAGCACCCGGGTGCGTCCGCACTCGACGAGGACCGATCCGGCCGCGAACTCCGTGAAGTCGCGGGTGAACGCGACCGTCCGCAGGTCGTCGGGTGCTCGTCCATCGCGGCGGGTGCCCATCGGGTGGTGGCTCCTGGTCTCGACGTGCTCGGTCGGTGTCAGATCTGGGTGACGAGGTGCGGCGCCGCGAGGACAACCGCTTGCCCGTAGCCGTCCGACCCCTCCATCACCGCGCGGTGGCGGTCGAGGCGTGGCCACAGGTGCGTGAGCATGAGCCGTCGGGCGTCGGCCGCCCGCGCCATCTCCCCCGCCTCGCGCGCCGACAGGTGGATCTCGGCGGGCTTCTCACCGTGCAGGTAGGTGGCTTCGGACAGCACGAGGTCGGCGCCGGGGTCGAACGCGCTGACGTCCCATCCGGGGCCGGTGTCGGCGGTGTAGATCATCCGCTTGCCCGCGGTGGACAGCTCGACGGCGAACGTGGGCGGCGGATGGTCGGTGCGCGAGAAGCGCAGGCCGACGTCGCCGATCTGGGCCTTCTCCGTCTCGTCGAACGCCCGCCAGTCGAACGTGTTGCCCCAGTCGTTCTCGACGAGATGGCCGAGGTGCTCGGCGAGGTGCGCGGGCGCGTACACGGGCACCTCTTCGCGCTCGATTCCGTAGCGGAGGAGGATGTGGAGGCCGTAGAGGTCGACGGCGTGGTCGGGGTGCTCATGGGTGATGACGACCGCGGTGAGGTCCTCGGCCTGCACGTGCTGCTGGAGGTTGGAGAACGTCCCGTTCCCGCAGTCCATCCAGATCGTGGTGTCGCCCGAGCGCACGAGATAGCCGCTGCAGGCTCCGCCGGTGGGTCCGCCGTAGGACCCCGAGCATCCCAGGACCGTCAGCTCCACGCCGTCAGCTCCCAGACCATCAGCCCCACGCCGTCAGCTCCACGACCATGCCTCCACGTCGACGATCTCCGGTCCCAGGAAACGCTCCCCCAGCCGCTGGAACGTCGCCACGTCACCGCTCGTCAGGAAACTGTAAGGGGAACGCTGCGCGGGCCTCGGATGGGCGCCGCCGACGAGCGCACGGACGGCGAACGCGGTCTCGTCGGCGCTCGAAACCAGCACCACGTCCCGGCCCATCACGGCCCCGATGGTACGGGCCAACAAGGGGTAATGCGTGCAACCGAGCACCAGGGTGTCGACGCCCGAGTCCCGCAACGGCGCCAGGAGGGATGCCGCGAGCGCCCGGATCTCGTCGGAGTCGACGTCGCCGGCCTCGACGAACTCGACGAACCCGGGGCACGCCACGCACGTGAGGTCGAGGCCCGGGTCGAGCTCGTGCGCCGCCCGTTGGTACGCGCCCGACGCGATGGTCCCCACCGTGCCGATCACCCCGATCCGGCCGTTGCGGGTGGCTCGGAGGGCCGAGGCGACCCCGGGCTCGACCACGCCGACGACGGGCACCGGCAGCCGCTCGCGCAGGCACTCGAGGGCGACCGCGGCCGCG